>JANTGH010000100.1 GCA_024763055.1 Desulfobulbaceae bacterium | reverse complement strand
TACTCCTCGGAGTCTCCGCTCCGCTGCGCTTACCTGTATACCTGTGTTTTTACTTAGCCATCTTTAAGCACTGTCTGTACTTTTTACGAGTTCATCAATAGTATGGATCACTAAAATAGAATAATAAAAAGGCAAAGGCATCAATCGCCCAGCATACCTTTAAGCGCGCCACCGATTCCGCCGCCTCCCTCCGGGTCGATTTCTCCACTTAATAGTCCGTCAACTTGACCGGAAATCGGTTCCGGTAATTTCTCTTTAACAAAGGAGATGACAACATCGACGGCACCCTGCGCTGCTTCCTCGGAAATCCCTGTTTTTTCGACTACCATTGCAATCAGCTGCTCCATAACCACACTCCTTATTGAATTTGTGGAATAAAGACATTTTATCTTTTGACAAAGATAATCAAATATAAATGGAGCCGCAAGTAAAGATATGGTAAGGTTCTATAATGTAAAGACAAACGACTCTACCTGACCGGTTATATTCATTACCCACCAGCCCTTTCTACGAAACTTCTTTATAAATCAGAGGATTTTTTTTTCCAGCAACCGGGTACCGGGTAATGCTTTTCAGTGAACCGGTATGACCAGACAAAATTAACCACCCACACCACCAGCAATAGAAACGTTCACCACTTCGGTACTCAAAATTCAAGAGCTTCGAGGCAGATTTTCATGGACCAATCATCGCCCGACAACCGCCCATTTAAGAAGATGTCCCGCCACAATCAAACCAGCAGGAGCATTCAGTAGTCTTCATTTTCCCCTTGTTGTATCCTTCAACATGCACTACATTAAACATTCATAATTCCAACGAGATAAAAGTAATCATACTCTCCGGTGTTCATCCGTGTTCCAACAACTTCCCGATAGACCAACGAAGCTAAACAGCCACTTTCGTGCCCTTTACGGGGCTATAGCGCTCTGCGCCTGCCTCCTGTCCATCTGGTCGGCCGGGCACTGGACCAGGAGCCTGGAGATGCAACGCATTACTAAAAAGGCAAATAACGCCTTAAACGTTTATGTAGGCGATCTGCAAAGTGAACTGGACAAGTTTGAAGCATTACCGCAGATTCTTGCTACAAATCTGCTCTTTATCGACCTTCTGCAACAACCGAAAAACGCCCTGTTGCTCGGCAGGGTCAACCGTGAGCTGGAACGGATTAATAATCTCGCTGAAACCTCAGCCATTTATATTATAAACGATGCCGGAGTTGTCATTGCTTCAAGCAACTGGCAGGGTCCGATCTCTTTTGTCGGCGAGGACCTCACCTTTCGGCCCTATTTTAAGCAGGCCCGGGAAGGCGAACTTGGACGCTATTTCGCCCTTGGTACCACATCGCACGTGCGTGGTTATTATTTTGCTGCTCCGATCTCTTCCCGAAAATCTCTCCTCGGCGTGCTGACCATCAAGGTTCAGTTGCAGCGGCTTGAGGATATATGGGCACGGGGTTCGGAGAAAATTATCGTTACTGACCCCCAGGGAGTAATTTTTATAACCAGCTATGCGCCCTGGAAATTTCGAGCGCTCTATCCCTTGAGTAAGGCTGTTACGGAAAATCTACGCAAGAGTCGCCGCTACGGAGACATTGAACCGGATGCTTTGACCGGCACCGCCATCAGCTTTAATCATGACGACAACGCCCGGCTCGAACTCAAAGAAGATGCTGTACCGACTGATAAAAGGGGGAAAAACGGCCGCTATCCCTACCTGATCCAATCCAGGAACATGCCTGATGCGGGCTGGACGGTTCACATTCTCAGTGATATTTCCCACGTTGATGATTACATACGTAATATGATGCTGCTGGTGGCCGTTTTCTTTGTCGCCCTGTTCTTGACCTGTATGCTGTTGTATAATCGCAGAAAAGCGCGCCTTGAACGGATCCTTTTGGAAAAACATTCCCGCCGGCTGCTGCAGGAGGCCAATGAACAGTTGGAGCAGAAAGTCCAGCACAGGACGCTGGAACTTACCAGGGCCAATGCACGTCTTCACGAGGAAATAGAAGAACATAAACAAACGGAAACGGAACTGCGCACCACCCAGGACGAACTCATCCAGGCCGGAAAACTGGCTGCTATCGGCCAGATGGCGGCAAGCATCACTCATGAAATCAATCAGCCGCTGTCCGCGATTCGAATGTATGCTGAAAATGCCTGTATTTTTCTCGATCAGCAGCAACCGGAGGAGGCCCGGGAGAATCTGACTGATATCGCCGCAGTCATCGGAAAAATGGCGGAAATTACCAACCATCTTAAATCTTTTGCCCGCAAGTCACCAGGTGACACCGCTCCGGTACTCCTGTCCGGTCCCATTACCAGCGCGTTGACTCTGCTCAGTATGCGGGCGCAGAAACATGCAGTGCACATTCGCCATGAACTGCCCACAGAGGACGTTTTTGTCCTTGCCGATCCTATTCGCATGGAACAGGTACTGGTTAACGTGATCGGCAATAGCCTTGACGCCGTTTCCGGCGAACAGCGGCGAGAAATCTGCATTGAGATCCAGGTGAAACGGCAGATTGTCCGTCTCATGATCCATGACTCGGGTCCGGGAATTGCGGCAGAGCATATCAACCGGTTGTTCGACCCTTTTTTCACAACCAAGGAAGAGGGAAAAGGGCTCGGATTAGGACTTTCCCTCTCTCTGACCATTATTCGTGATTTTGGAGGGACTATCAAGGCTGAAAATCATCCACAGGGAGGCACGGTTGTCACCATGGAACTCAAACGTATAGAGCCGAAAAAAGGGAAATCTGTATGAGCAGTAACGGCAGGGTTATAGTTATTGATAATGACAAACATGTCTGTAAGGCCGCGGGCCAGGCCCTTAAGCTGGCTGGATACAGTGTTGACTGCTGCAGCAGCGCCGGGCAATCACTAAGCAAAATATCGCGACAATGGCCAGGAGTGCTGGTAACGGATGTAAAAATGCCGGGAATGGATGGCTTTGCACTCCTGCACCATGTTGTTCGAAACGACCCCGACCTGCCGGTTATCCTGGTAACCGGTCATGGTGACGTGAGCATGGCGGTTGAGGCAATGCGGCAAGGTGCTTATGATTTCATTGAAAAACCCCTGTCATCAACCCATCTTATCGATGTAGTCGGCCGGGCCATGGAAAAACGCCGGCTTATCCTTGACAATCGGACGCTGCGGGCTGAAGTCAGGCGTAAAAATGGCTTGGAATCCGTCATTGTCGGCCGCAGTAAGAAAACAGCAAAACTGCGCGAAATGATCATCAATGTCGCTGATACGGACACGGATGTCCTGATCGTCGGCGAAACCGGCACCGGAAAAGAACTTGTCGCGCGTTGTCTCCATGAACAAAGCAGGCGACAGGACAGCCGTTTTGTCGCTGTCAATTGCGGTGCCATCCCGGAAGCCATCATCGAAAACGAACTGTTTGGCCATGAACCCGGCGCTTATACCGGCGCGGACCGACTCCATATCGGCAAATTTGAACTGGCTGACGGCGGCACCCTGTTTTTAGATGAAATTGAAAGCATGCCACTGGTTTTACAGGTCCGCCTGCTGCGCGTTCTCCAGGAACGCGCAATTGACCGGCTTGGCGGCAAGGATACGATTCCCCTTGACTTACGGATAATCGCAGCCTCAAAACAGGACCTGCTTCTCTTAAGTGAACAGGGAACTTTTCGTTCTGATCTGTACTACCGCCTTAATGTCGTAACAATACAAAACCCGCCCCTGCGTCAGAGAACGGAAGACATCCCGATCCTGTATACACACTTTCTCCATAAGGCCGCGAAACGATTGGAACGTCGGTCCCCGGAACTTTCCCCCACCCTGCTGCATCAATTGATGCAGCACTCCTGGCCCGGCAATGTCCGGGAGTTACAAAATGCTGCGGAACGTGCCGTATTAGGCCTTGACCACAGTTGCGAGGTAATGGCCGAAAGCATTAAATTTGAAGAAAAACAATCTTTAAACAGACAGCTTGCGGCATTTGAAAAATGTATACTTGAGCAGGAACTTGCTCGAAATAAAGCCGGCATCACCAAGACATGCAAATCACTGGGACTACCACGAAAAACGCTTTATTATAAAATGAAAAAACATGGATTACAGCGCGAAGATTTTTTGTAAAAAAGCAATTTGTTCTCTTTTCAGCTGTGCAATTTTTGACCCAAAACAGACAAACATGCCGGGTTAAAAACTACCCAAAGCGTTACATTTTGTATTGAAAATCTCAGCCGTCCTTCGTCGTTACGTAGAGAACCTCATGTTTTCCCCATGCATTGAGCATGACAAAAAGATACTCCATCATCCTGATATTTCTCCAGCAAAACAGGGCATTCCCCCGGCATCCCGTTTCTGCTTTTCCCAGCCTTCTTTTTTATTAATCCCTGCAAAAACAAGAGACTGACCCAAGATTTCTCCTTGGACTGGTATCCATCTTGCTCTCTTCTAATGGTAATGTACGTAAACTGGTTTTCCGTCATTACACCGGTTCAATCTGTAATCATTTCACCAAAAAGGAGGAAATATGAAGTACCCCAGCCTTGATATGGCAAGAAGATTGTCGGCGGCATTATTTATTGTTTGCATGCTGTCAACATTTTCCCTTGCGCAAAGCCCTGTCACCTATTCTCCAACCCTGACAAAGATATTTGCCGACAAAGTTTTGCGGGTCGGCGTTAACCCACAGTTCAAACCCTTTTCTTTTGAAAAGGACGGTAAACGGATCGGGGTTGACATCGACATTGCCAATCTGCTTGCCAAGAAACTTGGCGTTGCCGCTAAAATTGTTGTCCCAAAATCATTTTCAGATCTTATCCCTATGCTGCAGTCTGGTGATATTGATATCATTTTAGCCGGCATGAGCATCACCTTTGACAGGGCCAAAACCATCGATTTTTCCACGCCGTATTTTGAAACCGGCCTCTCAATTTTGCTCAACAAAGCCAAATCAGCCCGTCTTGGCATCTCGGCAGTTCCTAATTATACCGCCCTGATGTCTGAACTACTCCAGAACGGCAAAGCGGATCAGTTAACCATTGCCGTCACCCAAGGCAAAGCGCCCCAGCGCATTGTTCCCCGTTTTTTCCCCAAGGCAACCATCAAACCCTATGCCAGCAATGAAGAGGCTGCGCAGGCCACGCTTAAAGGCGAGGCCGACATCATGGTTCACGATGAAATATTTCTTAAGGTCTGGCTGAAAGAGCATGCTAAACAAGCTCAATTCCGCCTTGTGGTCCTCAACCCTCCATTTAAACCCGATTATTACGGCATGGCCATACACAAAGGAAACCAAGATTTTCTCAACATGCTTGGCGTATTCAACCTTGAACTACGTTCCAACGGCTATGTCGGACAATATATGGGTCGGTACCTCCCGATAACAACCAGGGTCAGCACCCGAAGCTATAACATTAATGAAGACTATTACGGAGGAGACTGAAGATGGCTGCGAAAAAAAAGGGTCTTGACCTGCAGTGGAAAATTCTTATCGGCATTGTGCTCGGTATCGGACTTGGCATCGGCATCAATATGGCAATGGGACCAGGTGTTACTTCCGGCCCTGTCTATATCACCAAAATAATCTTTAAATACGGCGGCGATATCTTTATCCGTCTGCTCAGGATGCTGATCGTGCCCCTGGTCTTTGCCTCCATCTACATGGCGGTCGCAAACTTAGGTGACGTACGGACGCTTGGAAAAATAGGCGGCCGGACCATCGGCTACTATATGCTCACCACGGCGCTTGCCGTTCTTGCCGGCCTGATCGTGGTTAACATGATAAACCCCGGCATCGGCATTGACAAAGAAGCCCTGGCAGCACTTAATATCGGTACCGAGGTACCGGCAAAGGTCAGCAACCAGGGGGTGGGCGATCGAAGCGCCATCATTATCATCATTGACACCTTCGTCAATATGATCCCCAAAAACGCGGCCGCAGCCTTTGCCAAGGGTAACATTCTGCAGATTATCTTTTTTACGATCTTTTTAGGCGTTATGTCCTCCATTGTCGGCCGTGTTTCCGAACCAATGACCAATGTCATCAATGCCATCGACCGCATCATGCAGAAAGGCGTTATGCTCATTATGGTCATCTCTCCCTATGCTATCTTCATGCTGGTGGCAGCCATCTTCATGGACCTGGGATTTCCGGCGTTGAAAGCGCTTGGCAAATATGCCGTTACCGTTCTTCTCGGCCTGTTCATCCATGGATTCGTTACCCTGCCGATACTGGTAGTAGTCTTAGGCAAATATAATCCCTTTAAACTGCTTAAAGCCCTGTCACCGGCCATGATGACCGCCTGGTCGACAGCATCAAGCGCTGCAACCCTGCCGGTCACCATGAGCAACCTGGAAAAACGGGCCGGGGTTGAACCGCGAATCGGTAATTTTGTCCTGCCGCTTGGAGCAACCATCAACATGGATGGTACGGCGCTCTATGAATCAGTGGCGGTTATCTTCATCGCCCAGTTGCTCGGTGTAGACCTGACCATGGGTATGCAGATCGTCATCTTTATCACCGCCTCCCTTGCCGCCGTCGGCGCGGCAGCCATTCCGGGAGCCGGCCTGGTCACCATGGGTATCGTCCTCACCGCGGCCGGCCTGCCGCTGGATGGGATCGGACTGATTCTTGCCATTGACCGAATCCTTGACCAGTTCCGGACAGCCATTAATGTATGGGGTGATGCCACCGCAGCCATTGTTGTCGGCCGGGGAGAAAATGCCATCCATGACGTTATTCCTGAACAGGAATCATAAGGCACAACCAATTCAGCACAGGAGAATAGACGAATGGAATTTCCAAAACAGATTCACGACTTCATGCTGCATGATGTTGCCGGACGATGGACCTACAAGGGCAATGAACTGCACAGCGCCCATTATATCCGTCTCGGTTCACGCATGAGCCTCTTTATCCAGACCATTGCCGATAAGGAAGGCAACCTGGAGTACATGATCCGCCTGCGGGACAGCTTTATCCGGGGCGGTATTACTTCCCTGGAAGAAGCGGTCGATATTGCCCGTGAAATAATAGAGGAAAACAAACTGTTCATTGAAAAATCAACGAAATTTTAAACCGATCTTTAAGGGTCGAATTGACCCTTAACAAAAAAGGCGTGCTGTTTCTGAATGTTTCTCATCCAGAAAACAACACGCCTTTTCTTTACCCACAAACCACTGTTGCCGACGGCGGGCGGGGGAAATTGTTGAACTGTTCCTACCAGTTCTCACCAAGCAATTCAAAATGGGCCCTGGGATGATCACAGGCCGGACAGGTTTCCGGTGCCTCTTCCCCTTCATGGAGGTAGCCGCAGTTGCGGCAGCGCCAGGTAACCTTTTTGTCCCGCTTGAACACCCTGCCCTCGTCGATATTTGCCTTCAGATCCAGATAGCGTTTTTCATGCTGCTTTTCGGCAATGGCAATGGCCTCAAAAATGGCGGCAATCTCCGGAAAACCCTCTTCCCTGGCCGTCACGGCAAAACCGGGATACATAATGGTATGCTCATAATTTTCCCCGCCGGCCGCTTCGGCAAGATTTTCCTTTGTCGTGCCGATAACTCCAGCGGGAAAGGCTCCTGAAATCTCCACCTCGCCCCCTTCAAGCAATTTGAACAGCCGTTTGGCATGCTCCTTTTCCTGGTTGGCAGTTTCTTCAAAGATATGTGAAATCTGCACATATCCTTCCTTTTTTGCCTTGGAGGCAAAATACGTATACCGATTACGCGCCTGCGATTCCCCGCAAAAGGCGGTTAAGATATTTTTCTCCGTCTGTGTTCCTTGTAACTTGGCCATGGGCCATCCTCCTGTTCTTTTCACTTTTTCACGACAACCGGTTACGGAATGTCGCTCTTCTCTATTCAACAAAGACGAACCAGTGGCAAGGCGACGCCACCAGTCCGTAACCGACTTCAAATCGGCTTTTATTTATCAAAGGCCTGATCAGTCTTCCACTCCTGCCACACCTTGCCCACCAGGGCGGGACCTGGTTTTAAGGTTTTCTTTCCGGGCTTCCACCCGGAAGGGGTCGCTTCAGTTCCTTCGGACTCGCGTACGTGCTGAAATGCCTGAATCTGACGCAGGGATTCATTGACATTTCGTCCCACCGGCGGAGTCAGCACTTCATAGCCCTGGACCACGCCATCGGGATCGATAATAAAACGACCACGGGTTTCAACTCCGGCATCCTCATCATAGACGCCATACACGGCCCCCACCTTGCCACCGGCATCGGACAGCATGGGAAAGGGGACTCCGCCATCCACCATCTTTTTCAACTCATCATCATCCCACATCTTGTGAACAAACATGGAATCAATGCTCATGGACAGCACTTCAACATCAAGATTTTGAAATTCAGAATATTTTTCAGCGACCGCTGAAAGTTCAGTCGCTCAAACAAAGGTAAAATCACCGGGATAGAAACAGAGCACCACCCATTTCCCCAAATAATCCGACAGCTTGACATTAACAAACTCACCTTTATGATAGCCCGGCGCTGAAAAATCCGGGGCCTTTTGCCCTACCTTTATCATGGTTTGTACCTCCTTGACTGATTGCTGTTTGTTTTCCTGTTCCGCAGCCGGTTGTTCACCAACCGGCCCTCCGGTGGGCCGGGCACAGCCGACACCTGCTTTTTCCGACATACATACCTCCTTGTGCTTTAGGCCTGGGCAAAAATACGTGTCACACACCTTACTTGCCTTTTTGTCCATTTCCAGCGTTGCAAAAACAGTAACATAGCACTGCCATGCGCCTATGTTTGCGCCGTGGAAATGGACAAAAAATCGGCATACTCCTGTAACACGTATTTCCTTACAGGCCCTTACGGGAAACCGCCGTCAACCAAACAGTTCCCCGGGTTCATAGTGAAGGATGGCATCCAGGTTCTTTGACAACAAAGAACCAAGGCCTTCTCCTACTCTATATTCGATACCCCATCAGGGCAAATAAATTTTTCCTCAATCCGTACCAACCGATATGGCCACATGTCCAATAAACAGACAAAACTTACCTCACAATGGATAACGGGCAAGGCGGTTTCCACCCTCACTGCAGATCAAAACGATCAAGGTTCATTACCTTGTCCCAGGCTGTTACAAAATCACCCATAAATTTCTTCTGTGAATCTTCATCGTTACATCCGTAGACTTCTGCCAGGGCGCGAAGCTGAGAGTTCGAACCAAAGATGAGATCGACACGGGTACCGGTCCACTTGAGTTCACCGCTTTCGCGATCACGCCCCTCGAACAGGTCTTCATCTTCCGGGACCTGCTTCCAGGTCGTACCCATGTCCAAAAGATTGACAAAAAAGTCATTAGTCAGCGTCTCCGGACGGTCGGTGAACACGCCATACCGGGACTGACCGAAGTTGGTGTTCAAGACCCGCATGCCGCCGATAAGAACCGTCATTTCAGGAGCTGTCAGTGTCAGCAGCTGCGCGCGATCCAGCAGCAGTTCTTCCGCTGACACGGAATACCTGGCTTTAAGGTAATTGCGAAACCCGTCTGCAACCGGTTCAAGGACAGAGAATGACACCTCATCGGTCTGCTCCGCTGATGCATCCGTGCGGCCGGGCATGAAGGGAACCGTCACCTCGTAACCGCCATTTTTCGCTGCCTGTTCTATGGCCGCGCATCCGCTCAGGACAATCAGGTCGGCAAGTGATACCTTCTTGTCACCGGCCTGAGCGTCGTTAAACTCCTCCTGGATTGCCTCAAGCGTCTGCAGCACACTCGCAAGCTGTTCGGGCTGGTTGACCTGCCAATCTTTTTGCGGAGCAAGACGGATACGCGCCCCGTTTGCGCCGCCGCGCTTGTCCGAACCGCGAAATGTGGATGCCGACGCCCAGGCGGTGGAAACCAGTTGGGAAACAGACAGGCCGGAGGCAAGAATTTTGCCTTTAAGGTCTGCAATGTCCTGCGCGTCGATCAGCTCATAATCGACCGCGGGCACCGGGTCCTGCCAGATCAAGTCCTCGTCCGGAACCTCGGGGCCGAGATAGCGGGAACGCGGTCCCATGTCGCGGTGGGTCAGTTTGAACCAGGCACGGGCAAAGGCGTCCGCGAACTCCTCGGGATTTTCATGAAACCTTTTTGCAATCGGCTTATAGATTGGATCCATCCGCAGTGAAAGATCCGCAGTGGTCATAATGGTCGTAACCCGCTTCGATGGGTCATGCGCAGCCGGCGCCAGATCCTTTTCATCCGGATTGACCGGAACCCACTGCCAGGCGCCGGCTGGACTTTTCACCAGATTCCAATCATAGCCGAACAACAGGTCAAAATAGCCCATGTCCCATTTGGTTGGATTTGCAGTCCAGGCGCCCTCGATGCCGCTGCTGATTGTGTCGTCTCCCTTGCCGCTGCCAAAACTCGATTTCCAGCCAAATCCCTGCTCCTCAATGGGGGCGGCTTCCGGCTCCGGACCGACGAGAGACGCATCACCCGCACCGTGACACTTGCCGAAGGTGTGGCCGCCGGCAACAAGAGCGACGGTCTCTTCGTCATTCATTGCCATCCGCGCAAAGGTCTCTCGAACGTCCCGACCGGAGGCAAGCGCATCCGGCACGCCGTTCGGCCCTTCCGGATTGACATAGATCAGGCCCATCTGCACGGCAGCCAGTGGGTTATCAAGTTCCCTATCACCGGAATAACGCTTGTCCCCGAGCCACTCGTCCTCGCTCCCCCAATAGGTATCCTCCTCCGGCTCCCAGATATCCTCACGCCCGCCACCGAAACCAAAAGTCTGCAACCCCATCGACTCCAACGCGCAGTTACCGGCAAGAATCATAAGATCAGCCCAGGAGATCCTGTTGCCGTATTTCTGCTTGATCGGCCAGAGCAGCCGGCGTGCCTTGTCAAGATTCACATTGTCGGGCCAGCTGTTAAGCGGTGCCAGCCGCTGGTTACCGCTTCCCGCGCCACCTCGACCGTCCCCCTGGCGGTAGGTACCGGCGCTGTGCCAGGCCATCCGGATGAAAAGTCCTCCATAGTGTCCCCAGTCAGCCGGCCACCAGGGCTGCGAATCGGTCATCAGCGTATAGAGATCCTTCTTCACAGCAGTAAGATCAAGCTTTCCGAATTCTTCAGCATAGTTGAAATCCCTGCCCATGGGATTGGACTTGTCGGAGTGCTGATGCAGAATGTTAAGGTTCAGCCGGTTCGGCCACCAATCCCTGTTCGATGTACCGTGGCCGGCTGCCTGTCTCTTGCTGGATTTTCCCGTTACCGGGCAGTTACTGTGCTTGCTCATTTGTATCCTCCTTTCTTTGAAAACAGCCCTAAAACAATAACGTTTGAGACTATTTCCATCATTGGTTGGGCCGTGACCTGAAAAATCGATCAGCCATGTTGGTTAGAAACTACAGATCCCAATATAATTATTTTTTTTATTTCGTAATTTTTCTTACTATAATTCCAAAAAAAATTACTCCGGCTTTTTCTTTTTCTCCAGACAGTCATTGCAGACACCATGCACGACAACATTTTTACCCCGTATCGTCCCCACTCCCATCAATGCCTCCGGCAGGCCCATGGAATCAAAGGAATGCCACGTAAAATCAATGAGCTGCCTGCACTGATCGCAGAAAAAGTGATGATGCTGTTCAATCTTTGCCTCAAATCGGGCTTGACTGGACATGGTCTCAACCCTTTTGACCAGGCCAAGCTGTTCAAAAGTTGCCAGGGTACGATAGACCGTATCAAGGGACAGGGTCGGCAGACGAGTTTCAAGCTGCTTATGCAGGCTTTCGGCCGACGGATGTTCGGCTGACTGCAACAGAGCTCGATAAATCTCTAATCGCTGATGGGTCAGTTTCAGGCCATGGGAACGACATGTCGCCTCAAAATGATCCATGACCTGTTGTTCAGTATCCATATCTTTTTTAATTAATATTTATTCTTAATTGCCAAGAAAACCTATATGGTCCTTTCTGTCAAGAAAAAATTGCTTCTAAGAATCATTTTTATTAGGTTTTGTCCATTGACAGTTCTAACCGAACCCGCTAAATTATAATTATTTAAGTAAAAAATCGGCCGTTTATTTCAAAAAATCAAAACGATAGAATACATATACGGAGGCGATATGGACGCTGTCATATGCATCAAAAACAGGATGAGTATACGGGCTTTTACGGATAAACCAGTCCCAAAGAAATTGCTCACAGAGATTATTGATACAGCAAAATGGAGCCCCTCTTATAAAAACAGTCAGCCCTGGGAGGTCATGGTGCTTTCGGGGAAAAAAAAGGAAGCCTTGTCAAACATGCTTCTGGATTTACAGGAACAAGGAGAACAGCCCAAACCCGATCTACCAGCTCCCGAATCCTGGCCCCCGCGTGAACAGGACCAGATTGACCATCTGTACGCAAGTCGAAAAGAAGCTACCGGTCTGGACCTGAATGATCCGAAGATTATCGTTGCCGCCAAAAAGGCGAATTTCAAATTCTACAAGGCCCCTCATGGGATCTTTCTCTATCAGGAGGCCTCGCTCAGCTCATGGTCGCTTTTTGATCTTGGCCTTTTTGCCCAAAGCCTGATGTTGGCCGCCCACGCCAAGGGTCTGGGCACCGTTCCCCAGGCATTTCTCACTGATTATGCGCCCCAGATCAAGAAATTTTTACATATTCCTGAAAGCAAGAGACTGGTTTTAGGTATTTCCATTGGTTACCCCGATCTCCAGTCACCGGCCAACCAGCTCCGCACCGAGCGAATGGCCACCGAGGACTTTGTCAGTTGGCAGGAGTAACGGAGAAAAACACTCTTATTTTTCCTGCCGGCCCAGAAATATTTCTCATCCTGAAAGAGAAGCGCCATCCCCCGACAACAGCTGCAAAATCTCGTCGGGCCGAGAAATAGAATAGTCGCCTGCTCCCATTTCACTAAATCCCCAGGTGGCAAATGCCCCGGGGATCCCCGCTCGCCGTGCCGCCTTCATATCCTTATCATTATCACCGACCATCAGAGCCTGATCCTGTCCGGGAGTATACCCGTAGGCATCAAGGAGGGTAAGCAGCATGTCCGGGTATGGCTTGGGACGAGAGACATCTTCACTGCCTATGATCCTGTCAAAAATCGTTTCAAGACCGAGATGGGACAGCATCCTTTTGGCAAAGCGGGCAGGCGCGTTGGTCGCCACACTTAGGCGGGTACTCCGATGAACGAGATTTTCAAGCAATTCAGCAATTCCCTCATAGAGACGGGACGTCTGAATACACTGGTTATGATAATGATTTTCAAATTCCTGTCGGGCTTCCAATTCATAGAGTGGGGTTTCATAAAACAGCAGAGCCAGGTTGCGTTTATCCAGATTGATAGCCTCAACCACATACTCAACCTGCAGCGGCGCAAGTTCATATATCCTTTTTCGCACATGGTTGACCGATGCCGTGATGTCTCGACCTGAATCAACCAGGGTACCATCCATATCAAAAATAACGATCTTCATCTTTATTCTACCAGGCTCATAATTGTCGGTGTCGCACAAAGCTCCGACACCGACGGCTGAATCATTATAACATGTTGATTATACGTTTCCAGTTCATACCGCTTCAGACTTTTTTCGAGGCCGTCATAATTGATGAACTGTAGAGTAGAGCGCTAATAAAGAATTTCGCTGGATCTTATTCGACGCCTTGCCGCACGCGGCTACTACGTGCCCAGAGACTATTCC
>JANTGH010000099.1 GCA_024763055.1 Desulfobulbaceae bacterium | reverse complement strand
CGGTGCGGCTGGTCGGCATTCGCTCCTTTTCGTTTTTTGTAATCCTGTTCATAATCGGAATATCCACCCTCAAACCAGTAGACCTCTGAGTTGCCCTCAAAGGCCATGATGTGGGTGGCGATCCGGTCCAAAAACCAACGGTCATGGCTGATGACGACCGCGCAACCGGCAAAATTCTCCAGCGCCTCTTCGAGAGCCCGCAGGGTATTGACGTCCAGGTCATTGGTCGGCTCATCTAACAGGAGAAGATTGCCGCCCTCTTTCAGGATCCGGGCCAGGTGGACCCGGTTGCGCTGACCGCCGGATATCTGCCCGACCTTTGCCTGCTGGTCACTGCCGGTAAAGTTAAATTTTGCCACATAGGCCCGTCCGTTGACCTCACGGGTACCTAACCATATGGTTTCCTGCCCCTCGGTAATGGTTTCAAAAATGGTCTTTTCCGGATCAAGGATATCCCTATTCTGATCCACATAGGCAAGTTTAACTGTTTCTCCGACTTTAAAAATTCCGGCATCCGGTCTTTCCTGGCCGGTAATCATTTGAAAAAGCGTCGTTTTACCCGCGCCATTGGGTCCGATCACCCCGACAATGCCACCCGGCGGCAGGGAAAAATTCAAGTTGTCCACCAGCAGTTTATCACCATACCCCTTGCGCACTCCTTTGGCCTCCACTACCAGTTTTCCCAGGCGGGGACCGGGCGGGATATAGATCTCCATCTTGCTGATCATTTCACCGGCCTGCTGGTTCAACAGGTTTTCATACGAGGTAATGCGGGCCTTGGCCTTGCTCCTCCTGCCCTTGGGACTCATGCGGATCCATTCCAGCTCTCGCTTCAAGGTGCGCTGCCGCTCAGTTTCCTTTTTCTCCTCCCGGGCCAGCCGGTTCTGTTTCTGCTCAAGCCAGGAGGAGTAATTCCCCTTCCAGGGAATACCCCGTCCCCGATCAAGCTCCAGAATCCAACCGGCAACATTATCAAGAAAATAACGGTCATGGGTCACGGCAATGACAGTCCCGGCATACGACTGCAAATGATGCTCCAGCCAGGCGACCGATTCCGCATCGAGGTGATTTGTCGGCTCATCAAGCAAAAGAATATCCGGTGTTTTCAACAATATTCTGCACAGGGCCACCCGCCGTTTTTCCCCACCGGAGAGAACGCCGGTCTTTGTGTCCGGCGGCGGGCAGCGCAGAGCATCCATGGCCATCTCCAGGCGACTGTCCAGGTTCCAGGCATCAAGGGCATCCAAGCGGTCCTGCACCTCCCCCTGGTGTTCGATGAGGGCCTGCATCTCGTCATCGTCCATGGGCTGGGCAAACTTTTCATTGATACTGTTAAATTCGGCGATCAGATCAACGGTTGATTGCACGCCTTCCTCCACCACCTGGCGTACCGTCTTTTCCGGGTCCATTTCCGGTTCCTGGGGCAGGTAATCAATGGTAAAGCCCTCGGACATGGTAGTGCGTCCGGAAAACTCGGTGTCGATCCCGGCCAGAATGCGGAGCAATGTACTCTTGCCCGAACCGTTCAAGCCCAGCACGCCGATCTTGGCCCCATAAAAATAGGACAGGGATATATCCTTTAATACAGGTTTATTGTTATAACTCTTGCCAACCTTGATCATCGAATAAATAATCTTGTTTGGTTCTTCTGCCATGAACTGTTCTCCTGGTTTGTTTTCCACTGCGGGTTATGCTATGTTGGGGCCAAGGTATCAAACAGTCCACAGGGACACAACGGAAAAACTTATCGGCAGAGGTATTACCTTTCAATGGCGTTACCCCCTATGCAATTCCGCTATAAGCCATTTCCGCGCTATATCCTTTTGTTCTGCCTGGCCATACTGCTTTTTCCCGGCCTGCTGCAGGCCGCATCTTCCCCGCCGGTTCTGTCATCATCCTCTAAGCATCCGCCGCCACACCCACAGAGTCAAGAAACGCGAAATCAGGAACAACTCCGCCTGATGACGCAGTTTTCCTCATCCATGGTGGCGGAGAAACCGACAGTTCAGCCGGACAACAGGTCAATGCAGCAAATCATGAGCGAACTGGCTGAAGTGGAAAAACAGTATGTCGATCTTCTTGACGAGGGAAGCAGCGCCACCGGACTGTATGCCACCGGAGCGTATGATAATGACTATAGAAACGGTGAGGATAAGTATTACGGTCAGCTTGAACTGCGGCTCTTTAATGACGGCTATTTTGAAGAGCGGCGCAAAGAGGATAAAAAAATTCTCCAGACACGGCTGGAACTGCTGCAGGTCAACCGTGACATGGATGATCGTGCCCTGGAAGATGAGCTGTACAGCCTCTACACCATGGAAAACCTGGTCCATGCCCTGCACAGTCGCGCCCGCATGCAGGTACTGACAAAAATACTACCCCAACGAAGCGCCGCCGGAAAAAGCGGTTATACGACAACTACCGATATCCTGGAACTCCGGCATGCCCTGGAGACGGCCAGACGGGAATACGAATTTTACAGCGGCCGCAAGCGCAACAAACTCAGCCCTGAGCTGGCAGCCGTACTGAACTCCATTGAAAGCGCACAGCTCAAAGACAGCACAGCCCTGGAAGAGATAAGTAAAAAAAATTCCAAAACCCTGGCCATACAGGATGTTTTTCAGCAGCGGGCGGAACAGTTTCCCGCCTGGAGTGACAACCTGGCCGTGGACCTTTTTGCCGGTCGCAAAAAAGAATTCTTTGAAACAGAGAGGAACTATGTCGGCATCAAACTCGAAGTGCCGCTGTACTGGGATGACCGCAAGGATGACCTGATTGACCTGCAGCAACGCATCTACCGGTTCCAGAAAGAAGGGGTGGCCAAACGGATACACCAGAACCTGGATAAACTGAGCGCCTACTTCAGCTTTTATCAGCAGAAAATCAGATCAAGCATCGGCGCCCTGTCACTGCTGAGCGCAGAGCAGGAAGCAGCAAAAACGGAAATAAATAACCCGGTACAGCGGGACGGTGACGATCCAGAACGGTTGCTGCACACCCTGGAGCTGAAGATTATCGATACCCGTTTTGAGGCCCTGCAGTATCGGCTCAAGGAATATGAACTGGTCCTGAAACTCATGGCCCTGACCGGTATCAAGGACATCAGGGAAGTATTTGTATCTGCTCAACCCGGTTCTGCGGACCATTCGGCGGAGCCCAGGAAGCATCCTCCGGGGCACGGGTAATCGGCTTCCACCTGTGTTCCGGCGGCAGGTGAAAACGAATACGGCGAATGAGATTATGGTGGGGGTAGCCGCCGTGAATATTGATATCAACACCGCTGTCAATATCCTCGATGGTGTTCCAGGCCGAACTCCACTGCAGGGTAATATGGCGGATACTGCGCACTCTGCTCCCCGCCAGCAAGCATTCGTAGGCCCGGGCCAGACGAACATAGCCATTACCCTTTTTCCCCTTGTTCCAGGCCCCGTCCACCACCAGTCCACGGGCTGAGCATTGAAGCGCATTTTCCATGACGAGCGCATGCCTTCCCGCTTGCAGCAGACCGACGTTCTCCACCCGGCAATGACGGGCCCACTGCAATGAAAGAAGATCAACCTCTTCGTCGGGAAACCGATTTTCATAATCGTAGCGCACCTCGTCAATGGAGTGGCCGGGAATATCCAGGGTAATCGTCAAATCGGCGATGAGCACATCATGCACCAGCCGGGGCAAAAAGATTTCCGTCGCATCTTTTGGAAAACTGAAAAAAAACTGCCGGTCAAATCGCAGTTCATTGCCGGCCGCTCTGCGAAAGGGAATCAGGACCTGGCGGATATAGGGATATTTTTTACACCAGCGTTTGCTGCCTATTGCCGTACAAAACTGCTGATCATTGGGTCGGCGCAGGAGCAGAACAGACTGGTCACCAGCAATGACTTCGGGTAACTGCACCCCGGCAACCGACTGACCGGACCTGATATCCTCCGCCGGCATCGCAATCTTTTTCCCTCGCAGGCCTTCAATCGCCAGCACCGCCTTGTCTTTCCCCTGTAACCTTGCTTTAAGGATGGTTGTACCGCGACCGGCGCCGCGCATGGTCACCAAAGACCGATTGATGACAAGTGGAGTACGGATATCCAGCACCCCGGCCGGAAGCTGAATCACGCTGTGCGCCGGAGCCGTTGCCAGCAGTTCATTCAAGGCCCTGCCATCGTCCAGACCGTCATCGGGCACCACCCCGTACTGCTCTGCCTTGACGACAACCGCAAAACCGCGCACTTTGACCTCCATTCCCGCCTGGACATCGGGCAGCATGATGACCTGCTCTGAAAACAACAGGGCCAGGATAAAGGCCGCATAGGAAATGATCATCAGATATTTCGGCATCCAGCGTGCCAGCCGGTGCGGCACCGGCACGACGTTGGAACTTGAATCCTGGGTCTCCCCGCCCTTTGACCATTTCTGATCGGCAAGGTGGAAAAATGCCCGTATCTTTATTATCGCGCCAACCCATTGATTATACAGCATAAGAGGAATAGTCAACATACTGACCGGATGACCGTTGTAGGCGATGACAAACATCTGGATCGTGCGAACGATGAGCACCCAGGCGATAAATATCGGAAAGTACACCAGATCCCGGAATAGGGCCAGGGTCAGGGCGCCGGTGATACCAACCAGTGAGGTCCACATGGAGATTCGCTGGTCAAGGATACAGAGCCAGATGAACAAACCGGTTTTCTTGCGGCCCAGGGCAAGGGCTCTGGCATTATTGCGCAGGGTATTGCCGTACCAGCGGTAGGGAAGGCTGGTGCTGAGGCTGAGAAAATCGGCATTGCGGCTTTCAAGTGAGTAGCAGATAACATCCGGGATATACAGCATATCCCATCCATCCTTCAACACGTTGAACCAGCTGGATTTATCGTCCCCCATAAGGAAACGGAACTTGCCGTGAAAGGGGTGGGTAAGGATATCGTTTTCAATCCGACGGATAAAGTCCTCCTGAACGACAATGGAGGTGCGGAACAGGGAAAACCTGCCGGTCAGGGTGAGAACCTTTCGCGACAGGGAATGGGACTGGAAGAGAATATGCCGCTGGCCGAACTTCAGATTGAACCAGTCCTTGTACCAGTGTGAGTTGGTCCGGATATAGGCAAGCTCATTGGTGGTGGCGGCACCGAGTTTCGGGTACAGGGCAAACAGGGGCAGAGTTTTTTTCAGCAGATCCGGCTCAAGATAACTGTCGCCGTCCATGAACAGGGTCACACTGTGTTCATCGTCAAAATTATGCTGGTTGTAATGGCGGGCAACCGCCCGCAGGGAGTGGCCCATGGCAATACGTTTGCCATGTCCCTGACGCTGGAGGATCAGGTTCACCTTATAACGGGCGGGATGGGACTGATGGGTGGTGGTAATGACACTGTCGTCCTGCTCGGAGCCGGTCGCCACCACCAGGGTCGCATCACAGGGGAGCTGGCCCAGTTCGGACATGATGGAAAAAAAGGTCTCAACACTGACCCAGGGTTCCTCGTTGTACGAGGGGATAATAAAGTATACATGGCGGGGAAACCGCTCCTCACAAATCGCCTGATGCACCTTGCGGCGAATACCGGGATACACCACCAGTCCATAGTAGAGCGCCCGCAGGTAGTGGGTCATCTGCCAGGAATATCGCCAGGTGGCAAACAGGCCGATGGAGATCAGGGTCTCATTCTTGACAAAATAAAAATAGGGCCAGAGACTGTAGCCGATGGTGATGGAGAGGGACAGATAAAAAAGGCCGGGTCCTAAAAAAGACCAGAGCCCCTCTTTCCTGCCGTAACGCCTGATCATGGCTGGTCGTTTTCAGGTGGGGACGAGAGGGAAAACGGGAAAATCCGATCCAGGAAACCAGGCGAATTAAACCGCTTCCGCACCCAGACACTGACCCGACTGTTCAAAACCAGGCCGGGTATGGGGCGAGTGAGATCAACCCTGACGGCCGTCTGATCCAGGCTGACCTCCTGCATGGCGTCCGCCCTCGGAGAGATAGCCTTATAGCCGATGGCCCCCACGTGACCGGTATAACTCTTGCCGGTCGCAAAGGAGAAAAAACGCACCGGCGTACCAAGGGTAATTTTTGCAGCCTGACTTGACGGCATCTTAAACAAAATGACGGGTTTTTTATCCCCGGCCAGCACCATGACTACATCGCCTCCGGTGACAAACTCCCCCGGCTGGAAGCCGACGGTATACACCCGGGCCGTTACCGGGCTGCGTACCCGGAGATGTTCAAACTTCCGCTTCAGAGAGGCGATATCCCGCTGCAATGTTTCCTGCTGTTTCTCCAGATCCTGACGCTGCCGGGTCGCAGCCTGGCCCTGCTCACTGATCAGCCATTGCTGCCGGTAATAATTGATCCGGGCACGACTCCAGCCATTACGGACAAATTCAAAATCCTTGATAGAAATAACGCCGTCCTTATAAAGATTTGCACCATTTTTATATTCCTTTGCCTTCCAGTCAAGTTCATCTTTCAAAGCCGCCAGCAAGTCGGAATCTCCTCCAGCAGCGGGTAAACGCTGCAATTCCCTGCGAACCTGAGCAAGCTGTTCCCTTTCCACCTGCAATTTTTCCTTGAGATCCGTCGCAGATAATTCAAACAGGATATCGCCGGGGTGCACCTGGTCCCCCGGTGCATGCAGCACCGCACCGATAATACCGGAGCGGGCGCTGGAAACCTCAAGAAAATCCCCGCTGACCACCCCCACCGTTTTATAGAGAAAAACCAGATTATACCAGAGGGTGAAGGAGAGAAACAGGGCAAAAAGTACGCCAAAGATCAGGGCCATGGAGGCCCGGCTGCGAAACTTGGCCAACAGCGATATTTCTTCTTCATCACTCAGCGCCAGGGCCGTTTCAAGGGGCGATTCTATATCGGGCGCCGTCAGGTCTGCGGCCAGGTCCTCAAGGGTGTCAAGACGACCCTCCATGGCAAGCTCGATAAAATGACGCAACACACGCCGATTACGGTTGGACAAATCATCAAACTCGCAACCGGTGATATTAGAACGCTGGTTGCGGCAGATGAACAGAACATCCAACTGCATGGATGCATCCGACAGAGGCATGATGAGCCGGGCGGAAAACTTTTCACCAGTCTTTTTTTCCCGGTCCAGATCGAGGATACCAACACCGGTCATCGACCAATCGGAAGTTTTGTACACCTTGCCGTCCACCTGGACCAGCAGGGGTATATCAACCCGATGCGATTTTCTTGGATAATTAAGTTCCCGAGTTACCAGTGACATTCCTGTACCCGTTAAAAAAAACGTTACGCTGTAACTGTCCTATTGCCACCGGTTGAGCGAGAAAAGGAGCCGATGGTAATGTATCTCCGACTATAAATGATAATCCTCACAATTCAAAACAAATATTATGAAGGGGTACCTTGAAAAATCAAGGTTTTCATTTAGTGGTGCAGCTCGAAGTCTGCGCTTATCTGACTGAATGCTGAGATCAGGTTTACTGCTGAAACAAGGACCCGGCTGCGGTATGAAAACGAACGGACACCGGCATTCCGTCAATCATGAGCATGGAAGGTATGACCTGGTCCGGGACAAGCTGAACAACAATCATGAGATCCCTGGATCCGATCGGGGAAGCCAAATCTCCCGGCAATCTTTTGGCAAGTCCGGCATCATTCTGTACCGTGGCACCGATCTTTCTGCCATCAGGAAAGGTAATGGTTGCCTTCTTGCCAGCCTTGGAATAACGGGCATACTTTGGCGACAAATAACACGTAATGACGGCATGTTCCAGGTTGCCAAGCAAAAGCATGCTACTTCCCGGAGAAATAACCATGCCCTCTTTAATATAAACATCCAGAACTCTGGACCGGTCCACGGCGACATGCGCGAGTTTTTTGCGCTGCTTATCAATAGCGGCGAGTTCGGCTTCTATCCGTTTTGTACGTATTTCCGTCTGGGTCGTCGGAAGCAATGTATCCTTTCTCAGGTTTTCCAGCCGTTCTGAAAGTCGACTTTGTGCCTCATTATATGTATAACGTGCCTTGTTGTACTGTGCTTCAGCAAGATTAATCTCCGCACTCGTGGCAGCTCCCTGTTCAAAAAGATGACGAATCTGCTGCAGTTGCTCCTCCTGATAACTCACCATATCCCGGGCAAGATCAATTCTGTCATGAAGAAGGGTTTCCACATTGGATCCGGTCGGAGGAAGGGGTGTATCCAGAGTTTGTAATTCCGCCTCGAGAATTGTTTTTCTTTCATCAAGACGGGGATCATGAAGAAGAATTAGAGTTTGACCTGGTTGTACTATATCACCGGTCTTGACAACGACTTTCTCAACGACTCCTGAAAGAGAAGCATTGATAACGGCCTTTTCAAGAGAAACAAAACCCGGCGCATTAACAACAAGCAAAAGATAGAGCATCTTGCCAAAAAAATAAAGCAGCGGGCTGGCAACAATAAAAAGGATAAGGTACCAGCGGAACAGGGCAATCTTTCGTTTTGCCGGCGCATAGGACACCTTCATTTCCCCATCCCGCCTGGGCTGATGCTGTTTTTTTTCGTCGAAGTTAATTTTCATCATCCATATCCATATAATCCTGCCAGGACTGAATATAAATATTCCCTACCCTGTTTCCGAATATTTTTTGCAGAGTAGTTATTTTTTTCTGCAGTTGTGCTCTTGAGAGTCCGGCGTAGCTCTCATCACCGCCAAGCTGTGGTTCAACGGACAGGGCTATGGAAAAGGGAATCTCCGTAAATTTTTCCAGGATCGGTTGTGCCAATGCTGCTGCCCGTTTGGGATTACTGACATAAATCATCAGAGTTACACTGACATCATCCAGATTTTGCAAACCACAGCCAAGACAGAAGTCACCTGTATTTTTTCTCAGATAGCGAGGATGCAGATCAATTTCCACCGGGAGCAGCGAGAGACGGGAAACAGCCTGTACCGTCCGCAAGAGATGGGCCAGAAGATATGTATCAGAAAGCCCCATATGAGCAAGTTGATTAGGTTCCAGATCCAGGTGAATCACTGAAAATCCCATTCCCTGAAACCTGTCCACGATTTCCAGAAGATTCCGGCGATGTTCGGGCAGTATCCATGTCGGCTCCCCGAGCAGCAGGCCAAGACTGACTCCCTCATTATCAGCCTTGCGCATAAAACGCTTGAGCTCTCGTTTTCCCTGCGGCAGCATAAGTTGATCAAGCTGCACCCGGTTAAAGGAAAGCAGTATTCTGGTTATTTTATTTTTCCTGATATCTTCCCAGAAGGTATCGTTAGATTTTTCCAGAGTAAATAATTTTGTTGTATTCCAGGCATAGACTCCGATACCCTGTCGGATAGCCTTTGGTTTTCGTTTTGCGTTTTCCTGCAGGGTCGGAATTTCAGTATCGAACTGCGGACGCTGCAGTTGCCAGAGAGGTTGTAAAAAATTGTCGTTAATCACTGAATCGGTCCGTACGTTCATCCCATTATCACGATTCTCACCCTCATTATAGACAAGCAACCGAACCACGGCATGAAGTCGAGCAACTTCTGCGTCGACATAATTCATCGCGGTTTGATAATACTGGTACCGGCTACGCTGCAGCTGTTCAAATGTATCACCGGCAAGTGAGCCCCTGCGAAGAACCCGCTCTCTGACAGCCTCCAGAGCTGCCTTGACACGCTGGGTCGCGAAACGTCTATTTTCCGTCGCCGCCTCATAACGTTGCAGTACCTCGTCAACATCGGCAAGCAACCTGCTGCTGACCAGATCAAGTTGTCTTTGCAGTTTTCTTAAACGGGCCTGCTCAACGCCTGCTTCCGCCATGCCGGCCCTGGAAAATTCCCACGGCATATCCATGGTGAATTGCAAACGCACTCCATATCCATCCTGCGCAGAGGGATAATCAATATCGCTATGCCCCATCAAACTTAAATTTGCCTTGATATCGGAATGTCGGGCAAGGTTGATGATGCCCAACTGTTCTTCAACAAGCCCCCGTAATCGAATGATATCCGGATGATTATCCAGTACGGTTGAACGAATAAAACTCCGATCAAGACATGGCTTGGGAAGCGAGGGAATATCTGCAAAAAAAGTCCCGG
Organism: Desulfobulbaceae bacterium; assembly: GCA_024763055.1. Taxonomy (GTDB): domain Bacteria; phylum Desulfobacterota; class Desulfobulbia; order Desulfobulbales; family Desulfobulbaceae; genus DRLX01. The sequence goes on along the minus strand of JANTGH010000099.1, from coordinate 3,856 downwards.
AATGCCCGTTCGTCAACAGGTTGATATTTGCCAGAGTCCTTTTCTTTATTGTCTTGAGGTTGGCTATATTTCGACGAACCAGAGCAAATGTTGTCAAAAATTCTTCTCTGTCCGCATCAAGGAGCAATCCCTGGTCCCTCCGTTCCTGTAAAATCCGGCCAACCTGATCTTCATCAGTTACAAAAGCCCGACAGATCTCCATCTGCTCCTGAGTGCCCCAAAGCAAAATATACTGGAACCGCAAAGCTTCCAGACCTTTTAACCGTGCAAGTTTGATTTGCTGTTTACTTTCCCAGGTCCGGGCTTCCGCCTTGAGAACGTTTATCCGCTCACGAGCCAGAGTGCCAAGAAGTGGATAATGCAGTCCAAGTGCAAATCTTGCCCGATCATAGTCACGCATTTTGGTCTCTGTAACGGCTTCCTTATAGTGGCCAAGACCGGTGCTGCCAAACATTTGCAGACCGCTTACAGCCTGTTCCCGTTCAAGTTGATACAGCTTCTCTTCCAACTCCGCGACCGCAACGAGAGTTTCCGGCGCTTTGGAAACATAAGACTCCAGTTCCTGCAGAGAAAAAGTCGGGAAATTTTTCCCCGTGAACAATGCTTTAGTGGGTAATGGATGAGGCTCTGCAACAGTGCTTTCCAGATCATTCTCCATGGCCAGGGTCAAAGAACACAGACCCAAAGAAAACAGCACCGCTGAAAAAAAACTCGCGTTGAAAAACAGAAAAAACTTCACTGTACAATATACCCGATCATGGCGTCTGCAAGATATCGCTTATTAAAATTTTGTCTTTTTCAAAACCCACCATGGTGCCATCGTAGTATCAAGATGTGACTTCAAAAACAATTCTTTCAGGCAGGCAACCGCGGCCCAGACACGAACAAAAAAGGTGAAAAACGGCATAATCAATACAAAAGGCGCGAGACGTAAATCCTTGCGCGGCCGTTCTGAAAGCATAATCAGACTGACCAGATAAAAAATAACAGTGATTAACAGATAGACCAGATAGACTAACGCCCATACCGCCAGGACAAAACCGACTGGATATATGATAAAGACATAACAGGTATAGAGCAGAATGACAAAAGGAAGAACAATTTGAAACAGGATTCCAACCCATACCTGCATGATCAAATTTTTCCAGCCGAGAAGACGGGGACTGAAACTTAAAAAATGTTTCCGGATATAAATATAAAACAGATCACCGTCCCAGCGGAGCCGCTGATTAAAAAAATCACGAAATGTATCAGGTGCATCCGTATGGCCGACGGCGCGAGGCTCAAAGCGTATGCGCAGGTTTGGATACCGGGCAAAGTAATTCTTAATACGCAGGGTCATATCAAGATCCTCAGCCGTGCCGCTGTCCCAGCCTCCCAGTTTTTGAATGAAAGATTTCCGGAAGATTCCAAAGGCTCCCGAAACATTATTGACGATATTAAACTCACTCAAGCCCACTCTTCCGGCATGGATGGATATCAGGTATTCGATCGCCTGCAGGCGCGTCACCAGACTTTTATCAACATTTCTAACCCGCAGATTCCCCGCCACTCCAACGACATTGGTGTCCTGAAAATGCCTGGTTGCCTGATACACCATGTCATTGTCAAACGAAGTATCACCATCAAGCGCCATGACAACTTCTCCAGTGGCACATTGCAACCCTGAATTGAGAGTAGAAACCCGTCCGCCCCTTTGCCATTTTGGAAGAATGCGCAAAATTCTGTTGGGTGTATCCTGAAAACCGGGCTCCATCTCTTTTGCTGCCAGATATGTATTCTGATTCTGATGGGCACCGTCTATGACGGGAATAATTTCAATACGACCTCCATACAACTGTTCACGCAGACTACGAATGGTCATTTGTACGTCGTTACCTTCCGAGTAACAGGTAATGATACAGGAAACTGTGGGCAGATAGGCAGGATTCTCATCAATAAACGAAATCTTCCTGATGTAATATTTGAATATCCCCAAAAGAATAATAAGATAAACAGGCAGTTCAAGAAAAAGAACAAATGGAACAAACTTAAGAATAAAAATTTCCAGCCCCTGCTGAAAAGGGCTGATAAGAAGCAGAAGCAGAGACTGCCAGGCTTGCGCCAGAATATCGGCGATCATGTCAGCTCTCCTTCCAGTCTGGCCAGAAGCTGCTCACCGGTCTCCCCGTCAATCATATTATCGGGGGCACTGAAGGCAACAGTTTTAAATTCCAGCTGAATACCTTCATCCTGCACGGTAAGTGACTTGAGATCAAGGATACGGGAAACAACAATGTCACAATTCGGACAATCGGTCTTAGGCAGCAGGATCCAGATGATATCGTTGACCGTACGTGTTGTCAGGTCAGTGGTTCGAATTGTTTCACGTATTCGGGAAATATAACTGTCCACCAGTTCAACTAACCGATATCTCCCCATCCTCTTATGAAGCTCGGGTATATTTGCTACTCGTATCCCTGCCAGACTGAAAAGCTCTTCTTTATGTCGTCTGCATAGATTAAGCAGCCAATCGACAGTATAGCTGAAATGCACTGGATTGATATTCTGCAACTCATCGAACAGGCTGTAAACATCTTCCAGTTCTCCCGTTCTTACCGCATACTCTCCTCGTTCAGTGAGTTGATACGAATAAACCGGCCATGGAACGAGCTCATCCGGTTTATTCTTTTTCCCGCAATTCTGACAATGGGCTATAATATCGGGCTCCTGGAAAAAATGACCACACCCTTTACAGGTATAATTTTCCAGGGGACGGTCATAATCAGCACCAATGTGTCGAAGTTGCGCATGGCACTGGGGACAGATAAGGGCACTGCCGCGTAAAAACCGCTCCTGGGGTGCTACCGTGCCGCATGTAAAGCAATGAAGAAATGGTTTTTTCTCTATCTCAATACTGCCGCAGCTCGGACAGACATCGATAAAATTAAAATGAGAAAAATTACAGCTCGGACAATGACGGACCCTGTCCACAAGGTCAACAGAGCGGATGAAGCTCCGATTTTTCAAGGTTTCGATAAGATGCAATGGTTCTGCATCATTACCGGCTAAGACATCGACAAGAGGATAAGAATAGAGGTATGGAAGATTCCATTGCTGCAGCGGCTGTATAATTGTCTCGGGGCGGAGATAGAGATAGGCTAAAATCCGCAGCATGGCACTTTCAGCGTATTCCTCCTGATCGTGCTGTAATTGCATCCTTCCCAGGCACAGTTGTTCGGATTTTTCCAGTGCTTCCTGCAACGTATCAACGCTGCCATCACTGAAAAATTCATATTCTTCACCGGAGAGCCCATGAAGAAAAACCGGATGCAGGAATGTTTCGACTGCTCCCCTTAATTGCCTGAGAATTAACAAACCTAATTCATCAGATGCGCTTTCAACTATAAAAAAGTCGGGAACTATCTTATTTTCCAGATACTCTTCGTAGCTGGGAAATACCTTGCAGGAAACTTGCGAGTTTCTGACGTTCAACGATTTTTTACCTAACGCCAGGTAAATAAGTTGCATTATTTTTGTATAGTTCTTTTTGACATATAATGATTATTATTCTTTTAGAATAGCCCCAACAGGTTTATTCAGCAAGAAAATTATAACAAAACATTTTGTAAGAAAACGGTTTATTAACTTTATTTTGCTTTCTAATATGATAGAGTAATTTTTTAATTCATTTGACGATATTATTTTTTTCAGTCCAAAACCAAAAAATACTTTATCAAACCTGAATTTTTGCCCCTACGATTAAAAACGAAATCCGTAAAACCTAAATCCTGCAGTTATTCGTGCACCGAGAACGTTGAGACGGGTGCAGATACAAGGAGGCAAGGGAATTTCGGCACAGGTGTACTGTTGGTAC
>JANTGH010000098.1 GCA_024763055.1 Desulfobulbaceae bacterium | reverse complement strand
GTAGTGTGTCGGGGTGGGTCATGACTATACAGGTAGTATGTCTTGAGTCATCCCGACACACACGACGCAGTAGATCGAAGTTTTTACGACGCCATCATTGTTTATGGTAATATAATTACTGCGCATAGACGATCAGGCACCCGTTTTTTATTCCAGGAGACGTTTTCATTTTTCCTGATTACCTCAACAATAAAACCATCAGTCGCGAGGAACTCTTATGAGTGAGAAGAAGAAAAAAGGAAATAAAAAAACTGCAGATACCTGTCCGGTAAAGGTTAAACTCCTTGAAGGTACCGCTCTTAAAAATATGAATAAAAAGGAGAGTAAGGGCCGATGCGCTGTATGGGTTAAAGCCTCGCATCTCGAATATGAGATTGAACTGAAAAGACTGCAGATTGAACTGATGAAGCTGCAGAAACACATGAAGGCTGAGGGGATGCGCATTCTTGCCATCTTTGAAGGCCGTGATGCCGCGGGGAAAGGCGGCACCATCAAGCGAATTACCGCCTTTCTCAATCCCCGCAATACAAAAGTGGTTGCCCTTGCCGCGCCCAATGACAAAGAGGTTACACAGTGGTATTTTCAGCGTTATGTACCCCACCTACCGGCGTCAGGTGAGCTGGTGCTGTTTGATCGTTCCTGGTATAACAGGGCCATGGTGGAACCGGTGATGGGATTCTGCACCGATGAACAACATAAACGCTTTCTTAAGGATGTTCCATTGTTTGAAGAAATGCTGATCAAAGATGGAATCAAGCTCTTTAAATTTTATTTTTCCGTGTCTAAAGATGAACAGGCCCGACGATTTGAGGCCAGAAAAACCGATCCATTGAAACAGTATAAACTCTCGCCGGTTGACAATCTTGCTCAGAAATACTGGGACAAATACAGTGTAAAGAAATTCCAGATGCTCAACGAATCCAACCGAACGCTCACTCCCTGGACGATCATTCGCTCGGATGTTAAAAAGACGGCCCGGTTAAACTGTATCAAACATATTCTCAGCAATGTTGAGTATAGCAACAAGCTGCCCGCCAAAGAGCTGGCCACGGACCCAAAGGTCGTCATCTCAGGAATAGATGAAATCAAGCACATGGAAAAGCATCTTTTCCAACCTAAAACACTCAGGGGATAGGCCGGGGTCATAAATATCCTGTTCAGCCTGCTTTCCATGTGAATGGGGGTTGAACAGGATATAATTACCGGTTTGTTATACAGGCCGTACTTTTTTCAGTATCCCCGCATCTACTGAGCGCAGGTGGAGATCAGACTGGGGAAACGGTATTTCTATACCTGCAGAAGAAAATTCGGAATCTATGTCTTGATTCAACTCACTTAACGCCTGGCGCCGATCAGTAAATTCGGCAATCCAGACCCGCAACTCAAAATCCAGGGAACTGTCTCCGAAAGCAAGAAACAGGGCCCTGGCCTTGGGCTGGTTCAGAACCATCGGGTTGTTTTCCGCACATCCCTGCAGAATTTCAAGAACCTTTGCGATGTCGGTGCCATAAGCAACCCCCACGGGAACCTTGACCCGTATATGTCTGTCGGCAAATGTCCAGTTGGTAACCTGACCGGTAATGAGATCGGAATTGGGAATAACAATATCCGCATTGTCAAAAGTGCGTACCACGGTGGCCCGTAAACCAAGTTTTTTCACCTCGCCCATATCAGCGCCTACCTGAATCATATCACCGACCTTAAGCGGACGCTCAAACAACAAAATAAGGCCGCTGGCAAAATTGTTGACAATGGCCTGCAGGCCAAACCCTATACCCACGCCAAGCGCACCGCCCAGGATGGCCAGTTTATTCAACTGAACACCAAGCACCCGTAACAGAACGAGAAAGCCGACGACAAGCACGGCATAATGAACAAGACGGGTAATGGAGAGCTGTACTCCGATTTCCGCACCGTAACGTGGCAGCACCTCCTGAAGCAACAGGGCCTGCAGCATCTTTGACAAGAAAAAAGAAACATAGACGACCAGCAACACGGCCAGAATGTAACCCGGGGTTATCTTAAATCCGCCAACGGAAAATCCTATATTGGCAAGACTTACCGCCGCATCATCAATAGTTGGATAAATCTGCCAGTTGACCAGGGAAACAAGGAAAAATAAAGCGATATAGAACAGGGATAAGACGGGCACGCATTGCTTGGCCAGAATATTGGAATTCTTTTTCAAAACCCGAAGCGGCACCCTATAAAAAAACAATTCCAGCAAGCCCTGGGTAAACAGGAAAAGGAACCAGAAATCCAGAGCGGCAATCACGCTGTATAAAAAAGAACGAAACAGATATATGGCGATGGCACTGTACCCGGCAATCTCAGCAACGGCAATGCCGGTGCTGAACAAACCGGCCAGATGCAGAAGCAGAAGGTTGCCACCCGAAAGCTTTCCACGATAACGAAAAACAATATTGAGATACCAGAGCACGCCGAAAGAACTTATTAAAAATATGTAGAGATGAACAAGGGCGGCCGGGACATGGAAAAGTTGCAGCAGGTGGGAGAGAATAAGGACAAAGGCCATGGGAAGAAGCAGGTAGCTGCGCAGCCCGCTGTCCACCAGGATACCGGACAGTCGTATTATCATGGCAATGGTTATAATAGAAAGCAACCCTTCAATACCTGTTGCCAGATGACGGGCAGAAAATACTGTTGTTGCCAAGAGAAAAAGAGAGAGGAAAACAAAAATGGAAGTGGCAACCGGCCGACGGCTGAAAGAAAACCAGCGGTTCGAATGTTCAACCAGTCGGCCGCTGCGGGAGATTCCGGTTGCAAAAACAAGGACAAGAATAAAACTGAGGAAAACATCCCCGATTTGGGAACGGAAAAACCGCCCTAACTGGTGTACCGCTCGGATGATACCATGCCCAACAGACCGGACAAGATCGGGTTGAATCCGTCGATAAAAACTTTTGGAAAAGATGGAAGGCGATGTCTGCTCAAAACGGACACCACGAGCATCATCAATAAGATATTTGAGTTCGGTATTTATTGAATATAACCTTGCATCAAGAGAGGCCAATTCCCGAGATAGCTCGATAAGAGTGAACAGGTGTGCTTCAAGCTGTTTGAGAGCACCGTTCACTGTGGTAAAAAATTTCTTTTTCCCTGCAAGAACCAGCTGTTCCGAACCACCCCTGCCGGCCTGTCTTTTCCACTCTTTTAGAAGAGTTTTTTCCTCCTGCCAGGATTTATCCTGAGCGCTGAGAGAATCAAGAGACCTGGTTACCTGATCTTGAAATTTTTGTAACCGACGTTTAATGACATCAAGTCCGGCGGCAATTTCGGCAAGCTGGCTATAGCTGAGAGACGGATTTGACTTCTCCCGGTTGACCTGCCAGGAAAAATCCTCTATTCGCTTTTCCATGGCCGGCAGTCTGCTGCGTACAGCATCTACATCAACCGTATCTTCCAGTATCTGCTTCAGATCAATGAGTCGTTTCGGTAACTCATTAATATGCTGATTTATATCAACAAGGGTTAATGGAGGCGACTCCTGCTGCCTGGCAGGCGTTTCGTTTTTTTTCGGTGCGCCATCTGTCGGCAACGTTCCGGCAGGCTCTGTGACCCCGGCGCAGGATACAGACGACGGCAGGCAACACGACAGAAAAAAAGTTGAAAAAATAACTAATATACATATCGATCTACCGTTTTTTTTCATATAACCCGGCGATCAGCTGAGTTTCCCACAGCATTTTTTATACTTCTTGCCGGAGCCACATGGGCAGGGCGCGTTGCGACCGACTTTTTCCTGACGGCGTTTGATAGGTTTTCGAGATGATTCTCCATCTCCGGATGCCCGCCTGGCCATCTCCAACTCCCGTTCCCGCTCCTGACGACGTTCTTCTTCCAGCCGCTGCAACTCATCATCCTGGACAAGCTGGACTCTGAGCAAGGTGCCGACCGTTTGCTGTTTCACTGTCTCAATCATGGTCATGAACAGGTTAAAGCCCTCTTTTTTATACTCATCAAGGGGATTTTTCTGCCCATAACCTCGCAGTCCTATCCCCTCTTTTAAATGATCCATATTGAGCAGATGTTCTTTCCAAAGGGTATCCACCATCTGCAAAAGGATCATTCTTTCCAGATGCCGCATCTGTTCAACTCCGTTCTGCTCCTCCTGGCGCTGATATTTTCCCTCAATCTCGGCCTTTAATTTTTCAAATAAGGTGTCGTGGTCAAGATCGGTCCGTTCGGTTTTATTCCAGGCCAATTTAATATTGAATATTTCTTCAACCCGTTCATAAAAGGATTCCCATTCCCAGTCCTCGGACGGGGTTTTTCCCACGGCAAATTCACCCGTCACCTCTTCGACAAGATCGACAATCATATCCTCAATGATTGGCTTGATATTTTCGCCCTGCAGAACTTCACGCCGCTGGCTGTATATGACTTCACGCTGTTTGTTCATGACATCGTCATATTCAAGCAGATGCTTGCGGATATCAAAGTTATGCCCTTCCACCTTACGCTGGGCATTTTCAATGGCTTTGGAAATCATGGAATGCTCAATGGGCTCATCCTCTTCCATGCCTAACTTGTCCATAATGCCGGATATCCGACCGGAACCGAAAATACGCAGGAGATCATCTTCAAGAGAAAGAAAAAACCTGGATGAGCCGGGATCACCCTGACGACCGGACCGGCCGCGCAACTGGTTATCGATACGTCGGCTTTCATGCCGGCTGGTTCCCAGGATATGCAACCCGCCAAGCTCACGGACGCCTTCTCCAAGTTTGATATCGGTTCCACGGCCGGCCATGTTGGTGGCAATGGTCACCTTGCCCTTCTGACCTGCTTCGGCCACGATCTCGGCCTCGCGTTCATGCTGTTTGGCATTCAGCACTTCATGAGGGATTTTTTCCCTTTTCAGCATTTTGGCTATTTTTTCCGAGACATCAATAGAAATCGTGCCGACCAGGATAGGCTGCCCCTTACCATGCAGCTCTTTTATTTCTTTAACGATATTCCGATATTTTGCCTTTTCATTTTTATAAATAACATCGGGGTAGTCAATGCGGATCATGTCCCGGTGGGTCGGAATAACCACCACATCTAAGTTATAAATCTTTTTAAATTCCGGGGCCTCGGTATCCGCTGTTCCTGTCATACCGGCAAGCTTGTCGTACATGCGGAAGTAATTCTGAAAGGTAATCGAGGCAAGGGTCTGATTTTCTTTCTCAATTTTCACCCCTTCCTTGGCTTCCAGGGCCTGGTGCAGACCGTCGGAATAACGACGGCCCTCCATGGTCCGGCCGGTGAACTCGTCAACAATGACCACTTGACCGTTTTTAACGATATAATCCACATCACGCTGGAAAAGAACATGGGCCTTCAAGGCCTGATTGATATGGTGCAGCTGATTGATATTTCGCGGATCATAAAGATTATCAACCCCGAGCAGCTCTTCACCGAGAATCACACCTTCATCGGTGAGCATGGCCTGTCGGGATTTTTCATCCTTGGTATAATGCATTTCCTCCTTGAAATTCTTCATAATCCGATCGACTTTGAGGTACATGTCTGTCGACATTTCAGCCGGGCCGGATATTATGAGCGGTGTCCTTGCTTCATCAATGAGAATAGAGTCAACCTCATCAACAATCGAGAAATTAAACCCGCGCTGACAAAAGTCGGCAATGTCAAACTTCATGTTATCACGCAGATAATCAAAACCAAATTCATTATTGGTGCCATAGGTGATATCCGCGGCATAGGCCTCTCGACGCAAGTCATCATCCATATCATGGACTATGGAGCCTGTTGTCAAACCAAGAAAACGGTAGACCTGGCCCATCCATTCCATATCTCGATTGGCAAGATAATCATTGACCGTGACCACATGCACACCCTTGCCGGACAGAGCGTTCAGATAAACAGGAGCCGTAGACATAAGAGTCTTACCCTCGCCGGTCTTCATCTCCGCAATTTTGCCTTGATGAAGAACAATACCGCCGATGAGCTGGACATCAAAATGACGTTCACCAAGTACCCGTTTTGCCGCCTCCCGAACAACAGCAAAGGCCTCGGGCAAAAGGGAATCCAATGACTCCCCTTCGCTGATCCGGTTTCGAAATTCATCCGTCTTGGCGGCAAGCTCCTGGTCGCTGAGTGGCTCAATTGAGGGTTCAAGATCATTAATCCGGACAACCATCTGTCGCAGCTGCTTCACTGTTCGATCGTTTTTACTGCCAAAAACCTTTGTCAGGGCCTTTCCAAGCATCTTTATATCTCCAGCAACAGGGTGTTTCCCCGTATATTCAATATATTAAACAGTTATTTTTTTTCGAGACCCACATGAGAGCCTCCTCATCACAATCAGGAAATTTGGGACAATGCAGACAATCACTCCAAACCTTGTGAGGAAGATCCCGTTTATCCTTATCCTTAAATCCAATCTTTCTAAAAAATTCAGACTGATATGTTAAAACAAAAACCTGCTCGATTTCCAGGCTTTCGGCCTCATCGAGACAGGAACGCACCAGCAGGGCACCAATACCGCGTCCCCGCATATCACGTGCAACGGCAAGAGAACGAATTTCCGCCAGGTTGTCCCAGCTGATATGCAGCGAACAGACCCCTTGAATCCCACCTTCATCATAAACAATGAAATCCCGCAATTGATCATAGAGTGAGCTGATGGAACGAGCTAACAGCAACCCCTGATCGGCATATCCCTGGAGCAGGGTATGAATCAAGCGGACGTCTCCCATCCGGGCGGGGCGCAGTTGTCCTTTTTTCTTTTCTTGCTTTGTATTCACAATACAGTATACCTAACTCTACTCTTGTCTTTACGACTCCGGCCTTTCAATCCATAGTCTCAGCCATGACACCATTATGTTGTTAAGGGTGCCTTAAGAACAAGTTATTGAAACATCACTGCTCCATAAATAATTTCAGGTTAAACCTTTTTATTCTACCCCGGCAGGCGATGGTGGTCAAGGAACAAGACAACTTCCGGGAATTTCAACTTTTTTATGACATGGAAAATGTAAACTGAAAACAACTTACCTCGTAACAGCCTTTTTCTTCCCTTGGGGCCGAATTACCGGAGTAGTTGTTTTTTGATCGAAGGACAACGGTGCATGCCTGCCCGCCACAGGCGAAGTCCCGGTATCAGATGAGGGCAGCAAGATAGTTTGTCCGGCCCAGATACCAAGAAGGAACATCCACAAAAAAAGACAAAATGAAACAATTCCGATTCCTGCAATCTCGGCAAGACTGAGTTGAAAACGAAACCGTTTTGCAGGTTTTTTCTTTACACGTTTTTTTTTTCTGACCACCATGGTGTACGGCTTTAAAATAAGGCCTGTTTTTCCCTGATATTTTACATTTTGTTCGGCGCCGTTAGACCGGCGAGATGCAAGCCGTTACGCAGCACTATGGTCAAGGCCCGGCAAAACTGCAGCCTGGCTGCAGTCAACCCGGGATCAGCGCCAAGGACCTTGTGTTTATTATAATAGCGATGGAACCGACCGGCGAACTCCATAAGAAAGAAAATAATCCGATGCGGGGCAAGGTCCCGGGCAGCACCCGCGACCATGGCCGGGTATTCGGCCATCATTTTTAAGAGTCCAAGCTCCTCATCTTCCTGGAGCAGAAGAAGATCAATCTCCTCAATATCCCGGATATCAACCCGTTGTTCCTTGGCCTGACGGGCAATGGAATAAAGTCTGGCATGGGCATACTGGACATAATAGACCGGATTCTCCTGGCTTTGACTGGTCGCCAGATCAAGATCAAACTCAAGCTGGCTGTCGGGTTTGCGCAGAAGAAAGAAAAAACGCAGGGCATCAACCCCTACCTCATCCACCAGTTCATCAACCGTGACAAAGGTGGCCTTGCGGGTGGACATCTTCACCTGTTTGCCACCACGCATCAGAGTGACAAACTGATGCAAAATCACGGTCACCTTGGAATCATCATAACCAAGTGCCCGGATTCCGGCCATGACATCGGGTACGGTAGCAATATGATCTGCGCCGAAAATATCAATCATCCAGTCAAAACCGCGCCGGAATTTCTGCCGGTGGTAGGCAATATCGGGCAGGCGATAGGTGGGCTCACCGGTCTTTTTTATAATCACCCTGTCCTGCTCCTGTCCAAACTCAGTCGTCTTAAACCAGGTAGCCCCATCTTTTTCATAAACAAGGTCTTTTTTCTTCAACGCCTGGACCACATCATCGATCAAGCCATCTTCATACAGGGTATGCTCGTTGAAATAAGAATCAAAAACAATACCGATCCGTTGTAATGTCTGTTCAATATCGACAAAAATATCTTTCCGGGCCTGGTCCTTGAAAAAAAGGGCATCCCTGTCCTGCAGACCGGAATCAAACTCTTCCTTGAGACGGGCGGCAATATTGTAAATATACTCACCCTGGTAGCCGTCTTCGGGAAAACCATTTTCCAGGCCGATCAGTTCAAGATAACGGGCCTTGGTCGAGGCCCCCAGTACCCGCATCTGCCGACCGGCATCATTAAAATAATACTCGCGCTGCACATCATAGCCTACCGCAGTCAACACCCTGGAAATGGTGTCGCCAAGGATAGCATTGCGGCCATGACCAACACTGAGCGGACCGGTGGGATTGGCGCTGACAAACTCGACCAGCACCTTTTTCCCTTTGCCGAAATCAGCCAGTCCAAACTCCGCATCCTGCTCAATGATCTGGGGCAGCACGCTACTCCAAACGGCTCTGTTTATAAAAAAATTAACAAAGCCAGGTCCAGCGATTTCCACTTTATCAAGCAACGCGTCTCCGGCAGCAAGCAGCTCGATGAGATGCGCGGCAACTTCACGGGGATTGCGTTTTTCCCTGCCGGCGACAACCATGGCCAGGTTGGTGGAAAAATCACCCTGCCCCTCACGCTTAGGTACCTCAATCGTATAACCGTCAGCTGCTGCGTCCGTCCAGAATCCCTTTTCTATTCCCTGCCGGAAGCATAAATCCACCCGTTGTTGGAGTTGTGATTTAATCATTGATTATGTTCAAAGTTGAAGGTTCAAAGGACTGCCGATACAGTTCCGCGGATTTCGCTATTTTTTTACAAAAACATACACTGCAAGAGCGATCAGGATCAGCGCGAAAATTTTTTTAAAATTTTCAGTGGACACATAATCAATCAGCCGGGCGCCAATCTGGGCGCCTACTATACCGCCAATTCCAAGCAGAATACCATATTTAAAATCCACATGGGCAAGTTTATTATGGGCAACCAGGGAAGAAAGGGCGATCAGAAATATCCCTAAAAAGGTCGTGCCCACCGCTTTCTGGGGGGAAAAGCCCAAAAAAAGCAGAAGCGGTATCATCAAAAAACCACCTCCCATACCGCTGCACGAAGCGCCAATACCCACCAGCACGCCGCCGGCAACAATAAAAAGTGATGTTGGATCCATGCCGTTCTCTATCGCTTAATCCGTATAAACTATCCTGTTGCAATGTCCGAGAAGACAGAGCACTTCATAACTGATGGTCCTCATCCAATCGGCTATTTCATCAGCCGTTATACTTTCTTTTCCCTGGCGACCGAGCAGGACCGCCTCATCACCGGACCGGACATCGCCGAGCTCAGTCACGTCAACAAGCGTCAGATTCATGGATATCCGCCCGACAACAGGCGCCCGTCGTCCATGGAGCAGGACCTGGGCACTGTCCCCAAGCGAGCGAAGATATCCATCTTCATAGCCTACCGGCAAAACAGCGAGCCTTGTTGTCCTTTTGGTGATAAAGGTATGACCATAACCAAGGCCGGTGCCCGCAGGCACTACACGGGCCTGAATGACACGGCTGGTAAAAGACATGGCCGGTTGTAATTGTTCTGCCGCCGTTCCCTTCCCGCTTCCGGCCCCGCCTGCCGGATAGCCATAGAGAGAAATTCCAGGCCGGACCATATCCAGCCCTGATCCGCTGACGGAAAAAATGCCGCCGGAATTGGCGATATGAAGGCTGAATCCTCTGGCTGTCTCCAACCCTAACCCGGTTGTCATCTTGAGAAAATCTGATAAAATCCGCTCACTGCTGCCGGAAGCCGGATCATCAGCCTTGGGAAAATGGGCCATTATTCCGGCCAGATGTAAATATTTTTGGTTTGCAATCCGGCCCACGATTTCAGGGGCATCCGACAGCAGGCATCCCTGACGCCCCATACCGGCGTCCACCTTCAGGTGAACATTTATTCTTTTCCCCAGTGACGCAGCCTTGACTGCCAATGGAGAGACAAACTCGCCATCGACCAGGATTGGAGTCAGATCATATTCAAATAATGCGTCAAAAAAATCGGGTAACACTCCAGCCAGAATAAAAACCGGTTGAACAAACCCGGCCTGTCGCAGTTGCACGCCCTCGACAACCTCAGCGACTCCAAAGGCTTCTGCACCGCAATCGGCGAAAACACGAGCACATTCAAGCATACCGTGCCCGTAAGCATCGGCCTTGACCATGGCCATGACAGCGGCACTCGGGACCTGTCTGCGGCACAGACCAAAATTATGGGCAAGGGCTGAACGACTGACCAGCACCCTGTTGACGGATTCAAGCACGATGCGTCCACTGCCACCAGCCAATCCAGCCGCGACGACTTGAAAACAGAAGGGCCCAGCCGATAGCTACATAGAGTGTGCCAATGACTATGCCGGGATCTGTAATTTTTCGCATGGTGATACCAAAGATCATCATCAGCCCAACAAGAAGCCAGGTTTTCCAGGAATAAACCGCGCCAATACAGGTAAAATCATCAAATTGTTTAATTCGCTCCATGGAACGAGCGGCAGCTTTGTCCAGAACCAAAAGAGACTTGACCGTGCCGAGCAGGAGAGCAAATCCAACGGAAAACCGTGCAATCCCCGACCCGATCCATCCCCATCCCCTGAGCATGAGAACTACCCCGATGACAGACCAGAGAAAGGACGCAATAAACAAATGGGCAGATCGGTTTACTCCTGGTTTTAATCGATGTATATCCATTAATTCAATAAAGGCAGCCTGATAAAAAAAAATCAAGGCCAATTCCCTTAAAACAACGTAAGCCCATCCCCCGTACGGGGGATGGGCTTACTGTCTCAACCTGTTGAAGAGTAAGTAATCTTACACTTCAGTAACGGTGATGGCACCCTCCGGGCAGACCTCAACACAGGTCTCACAACCAAGGCATTCATCAATCTCTACCGGCTCAGCCTTACCGTCTACCATCTCCAATACCTGTGCCGGGCAAGCATTTACACATTCCTCATCACCAGTACACTTATCTTTGTCAACAACGACTTCCCACATGATCCTAACCTCCAATAAAAAGATGATAAATAAATAAAAATGGTGAATAACTTTTGTTGACCTCTTAAAAAAAACGATTTTCACATGAGGTGATTCCCCTCTACTGAAAGCTCGGAAATTTGTCAAGACAAAAGAACGCCTCTTAATTGATCGATAGACAACCGGTAACAGGTCTACTTATCAACATGGTCGGACCGGATTAAAGAGCTGCAACGATGTTACCTTGGTAACCATGAAAATCCAGGATCAGGATGTTTAAAATTTCATGTCACAAAATCGATGTTTACAGATCCACCTGATCAAATAAAAGCATCTCTGTTATTATTTATGAATTCCCGTCAAAAAAGGAAAAATTATATTGACCGTCCATGGTGGAACGGAATATCCTTTTCCATCATATTTTTTAATGAACAAGCGAAACAAAAGGGGCTATAAGATAATGGGCGCTAAAAAAAACCGCCAGAGCAAACGATCAGCCGAATTAGGTGAATTGGCTATGGTTGAAGGGATCCTGGAAGGAAGCCCGGACGGCATCGGGGTAGCAGTTATCCGTCTTGATTGCGGTTGCAGGAAGATGGCCGCTGTTAATAAAAACGGGGACCCTGCCAGCAAAATAATTATGTATCGTGACCGGGCTGAATCCATCTGTGCCCAGTGCCGGAAAGATAACGGTGATTTCATGCGGGTTACCGAGCAGTTCATCAGTTGGTCCAAGCCGGAGCCGGACGAACAAACAAAAAAAATAATAGAAGCCAAGGTTCTTGGCAGCCCTGAACAACAGTCCAACTAAGCGATTGTATAGATTCACAATATTCTTTGAATACTCGGGAAAAAACTGAATTAAAACTGGAGGAAACAAGCGATGGCTGAAAAAATTTTCCGTGTCAATATGGCAACGCTGAAGACAACGGTGGAAGAGGTCCCGGACAACTGGATGGGACTTGGCGGTCGAGGCTTGACCTCGACCATAGTCGCGGAAGAGGTAGTGCCGACCTGTCATCCGCTCGGTGGCAGGAACAAGCTTGTCTTTGCTCCGGGTCTGCTTTCCGGGACTGTGGCTGCCAACTCGGGACGCCTTTCCGTTGGTGCCAAAAGCCCGCTCACCGGCACCATCAAAGAAGCAAATGCAGGCGGAACCGCAGCCCAGATGCTGGCCAAATTAGGCTGTAAGGCCCTTATTATTGAAGGACTGCCCCAGGATGACTCCTGGTATACACTCGGTATTTCTGCCGATGGCGTAACCATCCATAAGGAAAACGAACTTATCGGCCAGGGAAATTTTGCGGTTGTCGAGGCTATCACCAGGCGGACCGGTGGAAAACACGGCATTATGACCATCGGACCCGCCGGTGAAATGAAGATGCTGTCGGCAAATATTTCCATCAAGGACCCCGACGCCCACCTTCGTTCCAACGGTCGAGGCGGTCTGGGCGCTGTCATGGGATCAAAACAGGTCAAATGTATCATCATTGAGCCCACCGATGCCAAAGTGGAAATTGTGGACCAGGAAAAATTTAAAGAGGCCAACCGCACATTCACCAAGGCTCTGGTTGACAACCCCATCTCCCAGGCGCTCGGTACCTATGGCACCAATGTCCTGGTCAATATTATCAATGAGGCAGGCGCGTTGCCGACAAAAAATTTTACCGGGGGTCAGTTTGACGGCCATGAAGAGATATCTGGTGAAACAATGCATGATATTATTGTGGAGCGTGAAGGGAAACCCAAACACAACTGTCATAAGGGCTGCGTTATCCAATGCTCCCAAATCTATAACGATAAAAATAAAAAATATAAAACCTCCGGCTTTGAATATGAGTCCATATGGGCCATGGGCGCCGACTGCTGTGTTGACAACCTCGATTACATCGCCGAAGCAGACCACCTGATGGATGATATCGGTATTGATTCTATTGAGACCTCTGTGGCCATGGGCGTGGCCATGGAAGGTGGCGTGCTTGAGTTCGGCGATGGTGAAGGTATCTGCCGCATCCTGCGTGAAGACGTGGCCAAGGGAACGCCGCTGGGCCGGATCATCGGTTGCGGGGCCGGATCCGTCGGCCGCGTCTTTGGCGTTACCAGAGTGCCGGTAGTAAAAAACCAGGCCATACCCGCCTATGACCCTCGGGCAGTCAAAGGCATGGGGATTACCTATGCCACCTCCACCCAGGGTGCGGATCATACCATGGGCTATACCATTGCCACTAATATATTAGGCGTCGGCGGTTCGGTTGATCCCTTGAGCCATGAGGGTCAGGTGGAACTCTCAAGAAATCTTCAGATCGCCACCGCTGCCATTGATTCTACAGGCATGTGCCTGTTCATTGCCTTTGCCGCTCTTGATGATGCCACCTGCCTGCCGGCGCTTGTTGATATGATCAATGCCCGTTTCGGCGCCGACCTGACGGCCGATGATGTGACCAACCTGGGTATCTCCATCCTGAAAACCGAGCGAGCCTTTAATGAGGCGGCAGGTTTTACCTGCCAGGATGACAGGCTCCCGGAATTCTTTTACGAGGAACCTATTGCCCCGCATAATGTTGTCTGGGATATTCCAGATGAAGAAATGGATAAATTCTGGAATTTTTAAGAGTGGAAGAAAACAAGATCACGATAACCGTCAAACTGTTTGCTTTCTTCCGGGAAAACCGCTTTAAGCAACAGGAGCAGACATTTCCGGCCACGATCACGGTGCGGGAAATTGTTCAACGCCAGGGAATAGACCCGGAAGAAGTCGGCGTTACCATGATCAATTCACGCCACTGCACCCTTGACCAGACCCCGGTCCAGGGTGACCAATTGGCTATATTTCCGGTTATCGGCGGCGGGTAATACATTTTTTTTT
>JANTGH010000097.1 GCA_024763055.1 Desulfobulbaceae bacterium | reverse complement strand
TAAAAACTTCGATCTACTGCGTCGTGTGTCCTGTGGCGATTCTCAACATACTATATGTATAGTTAAGACCCGCCACAGAACACTACTCCTTGTATATATGTGTTTTTACTTAGCCATCTTTAAACGTTGTTTCGACTTTTTACGAGTTCATCAAAATTGATAAACTCGTAAAAACTCTATTTTCGTCATTTCCGCGAAGGTGTGAATAACGGATTCGAAAACTTTTTCAGAGCCCATCAAAATTGACCTGTCCTGATAAAAAAGATAGTTCATCTGATGGCGCTGCCAATTTTATATTTGATGGCAGGCTCTTTTAATCAAATATCAGGAGAGTGAAAGGCTTTTTTCAATTCTTGGCTGGATGGTGTGAAGGAATTCCCCGTTTTCAAGATAGGGACAGGGTTTATCGTAAGGGAAATCGCGGCATTGTTTCGGCCGTACTTTATGGATTGAACAACGCTTGCAGAGGCGCCCGTTGAGGAGAAAGATACAGGAGCCGTCCTTTTTTGTTTTAAAGGTGTATCGATTTGCCAGATATTTTCTGCGGACTTCTCCGTCCGTTATATTCAAGAAACGACCGATTCTGTTGATGTCCTCAGCCATGATGTAGAGACTTGCGTCATTCAACCGATAACAACAATAACCGGGACAGAAATTACAGAATTCCCTGTTACGGCTGAGGCAGTAGTTATCTGGTTGTTTCATCATCGATAATCATCAGATTTGATGCCGTATCTACGCATCAGACGTTGCAGGGCCTGACGCTCCATGCCTCCATTGCGGGCAGCAGCGGTAACATTGCCCTTGGTATGCGTCAAAACATTGGCTAAATACGAATGGGTAAAATATTTAACGACTTCCTGCTTGCCCTGTTTGTACGGCAGGTTCAGAAAACACCCCTGATCGTTCATGGCTTCAAAACCATGGGTCTGTTCCCGGGTCTCGGAAGTCATCAGGTCTGCGGGAGTAATCAGACTGCCGTGACAGAGCAGGACAGCCCGATTAATGGTGTTCTGCAGTTCCCGGATATTTCCTTTCCAAGGGCGCCTGAGTAGACACTGCAGAGCCTCCGGCTTGAATTCAAGGTCCGGTCGTCCATATTCCTTAGAGTACAACTCAAGAAAATGCTGTGCAAGCAGTGGAATATCACTACTGATAAGTGACAGAGAGGGCATGGTTACAGTCATTACATTAAGGCGGTAGAACAGATCCTCCCGAAACTCTCCATGCTCGATTTTGGCTTCAAGATCCTGGTTGGTAGATGCCAGCACCCGGACATCAACACTGATAGTTTGTGTCTGACCCAAAGGCTGAATCTCTTTTTCCTGTAATACCCTGAGTAGCTTGGTCTGAATAGAAACCGGGATATCACCAATTTCGTCAAGCAGGATGGTCGAACCATCAGCTTCTAAAAATAGTCCGTCTTTGTCTTTATCAGCGCCGGTAAAGGCACCTTTTTTATAACCGAAGAGCTCGCTTTCCAGAATTTGCTCGGGAAGAGCTGGGCAGTTGACAACAATCATCTTATGATCAGCTCTATCGCTCATTGCGTGCAGAGCCCTGGCGGCAAGTTCCTTCCCTGTTCCTGATTCGCCACGAATAAGCACTGTTGCTGAACTCACAGCGAGACGTGAAAGCAGATCAATGGTTCGGCTCAGCCGTTTTGAACGACCGACAAATTCCGTTTCCGGGTATTGCCTGGTCAACTTCTGCTGCAACTGCTGATTTTCACGCAAAAGACGGGTTCGCTCAATGGCACGTTCTATAGCATGAACAATACGTTCATTATCAAACGGCTTTTCAAAAAAATCATAGGCACCTTCCTTCAAGGCCTGTACCGCCATTTCAATCGTCCCAAATCCGGTCATTATCAAGGTCGTAATAGTCGGATCAAGCACCTTTAACCTTCGCAGAAATTCCAGACCATCCATGCCCGGCATCTTAATATCCGTTAAGACTACATCCGGCAACCAGGATTCAGATAAAGCAAGACCGGCATCGGCAGAGGTGGACAATTGAACTTCACAGTCGCATTTCTTAGAAATCACCTTACGTAAAAGCTGAAGGAGATCACTCTCGTCATCAACAATCAAAACCCTCTCAATTACATCATGTTGACCGGAGCCTTTCTTCATGATTGCCTGTTCGCTGATAACATTGTTGTAAAGCATTCCTGAACAAAATGGCCGGAAACGGTATCCGCCATGGAAAACCGCAAACTGCCCTCTGGCGGAAAGGAACCTGTCAGGGCCAGAAACACATCTCGTGAGAGATTGGTCAACATTGCCGCAAAGGATTCCTTTTTTTCAGATGGCAGCCTGGTGCCGGCCCAGCGGCAACGAAAAGGTCTATTGGCGGGTAAAAGACATTTACCACCTTCAAGCAGCGGGCAATGGCTTCCGGCGGCAGCATAAATGTCGGCAAAATCTTTATCTGCAAGCGGCGGATACTGTGCATGCAAAGTATGTATTGTCCGGATAACAGACCGGCACTCCCGAGCATGCTCCAATACATGCTCTCGGTCATCATGGCTGAAGGTACGGTTGAGACATTGATGAATTCGTATGCTCTCCGCAAGTTCGAGTTCGAAATAGCTCCAACAACACTCCTCGTTCTTTCTGCCACAGCCGGAATCTCCCCCGCAAACAGCGAGTTCATGTTCAAGTTCAGCTGCTATTGCATCATACTCTTCAGTAAAGGGAGTAAGGTCGACACTGGTCCGGGTTTCCAGCTGCGGCTGTGCCGTGCTCAGCAAACACTGCTTTTTATGATATTTGCGCAGCAGCTTCCACTGACCGTAGTTGGTTGGATTAGCACTTGTATTTTTCAGCAGTTTTTCAGCTTTTTTCAGGCTGAGTCCTCTTCTCAGGAGATAGGCTGAAATAAAGGTTCCGGTCCGTCCGTGCCCGTGTCGGCAGTGAACCAGTACCTTTTTCCCAAGATAAATGGCTTCGTCAAGCCATTCCAGAGCCTTTTCCATCGCCCCCATTTCCGGGGCATGTTCATCGGGCGTGGGCAGATAATATACTTCAAAGCCGGCCTTTTCTTCAATCATATGAAGATCGGTAAACTCGGCGCAAAGGTTGACGATGGCATCTATACCCTTATCCTTTATGGAGGTAAGTTCCTCATAGGACATGGGGGCTCGTCCCCCGGCAAGATGGTCGGTTATCCAGGTTACTTGGTACATAATAATAATCAAAATTCCGGAGTTTAAGCCCTTATTCAGGACGAAGGTTGGGTAAAGGTATATTGACCCTTAAAAAAAAGATCCACGTATTTTGCAACGTCTTCCTCCTGACGCAGAACCAGGTCCAGCAATTTTACGGCTCCTAACATTCTACCAAGTAAATCAAGAACATCGCAGAGTTCCTGCTCACCGATTTCGTTCAGTCGCGCATCAAGAAGATCAGCCTTCACCGTCACTTCGAAGCCAAGTCGCTGGAGGACGATATCAAGAAACTCAAGGCGTAAAAAACGACCGGAATACGCTCCGCCGCCACCGGCAAAGCGCAACAGACAAAAATTCGTTCTCGCATCTTTGCCACACAGGGTATCGACCAGGGTGAAATGATAACCAAAACGGATATTAAAATTCAAATAATCCAGTCCCATAATAGCATACGAGCCAAGTTCGCTGGAATTTCCCCAGGTAAACCCGCCGGCAAGAGCAATCTCATCAGATCTCTTCCAGTCAAAATGACTGTGTGACTGCCAATCTACACCGGGATGACTAAGGCCTTTCCACAGGGAGAGAAACGGTTGGCAGCAGATGTCATCCAGGGTAACCTGATTATTGTTCTCGGCCGCGGCACAAAGCCCACCGCCGACATCAAGAAGGTGCACCTTGAGAGGGATCTCGGCCTGTAGTTGTTTTTTGCTTTTGCTGCCTGTTTTTTCACCCAGTGAAAACATGGTTCGGACGGCCTGTTCATGCGTATAGCGTATAATATCATGCAGCGACCTGGAGTTTTCTGGACGAAAATCCTTCCCTTCCGTATCAATAAGGTGCAAGGGTGTTATAAAATCCATAATCGCCCTTAATTTACGAAAATAAGGGAGATTATCCTGCGATACCTGCCCCTTTTCCTGTATAAGCCCTTTCTCTGCCCCGGCATACACCATCTGCCTGTCCGCATCGACGGTGACAATCTGCCCTGATCGCAAGATATCAAGAGCATCCGGCACACCAATAAGCAGAGGAATACCAAACTCCCGACACACTGTGGAAAAATGTCCGGCAGTGGAGCCCTGTTCGGCGATAACAGCGGATATCTTGTTTAAGAGGCGAACAAGTGACGGCGGCGTTGTACCGGTAACCAGCACCGCGCCGTGGTCAATCTTCAGGGCGGCATCATCACCGGCAAGGACCACGGGACCGGCGGCAATGCCGCCGGCGGCCTTTCGACCTCCCTGTAAAAGAATCCGCTCCTCCCCGGTATTAGTTGAAACTTCCGGTCGGGGTGCAGGCGCCTTTTCCTGATGAAACGGGCGGGATTGTAAAATAAACAGGGAGCCGTCATCCGTCGCCGCCCATTCTATATCCTGTGGTTCTTCATAAAGATTTTCAATCCGCCCGGCCCAGCGGCCAAGTTCAAGTAAGCGATCTTCCTGCAGACAAAACTCGTCCCGTTCAGCCTGCTGCAAGGCATACTCTTTTACGGTACTCCCATTCATACGAAGTTTTTGCGCCTGCGTTCCTTTACGCCTGCGAATAATTTTTTCCCCCCCACCATTCAAATAGGCGATATCACCGACCGCCTTGCCGCTGACCAACACCTCACCCAAACCATGAATGGCGTGCACCGCCATTGCAGACGTTTCGAGTTCATAAGGAATCCTGGTATACACAACCCCACTCATCGCGGCATCAACCATGGGTAAAACAAGCACCGCCATCGGGGCCTCCTCATCGGCAAGACCTATCGTAATCCGATAGAACAACGACTCGGGTGAATATTTGGAAGCCAATACTTTCAAGTAGCCTTGCAGTATGTTTTCCCTGTCTACTCCAAGTTCCGTGTGATACTGACCGGCAAATGAATGCTCGCCGTCTTCACTGACAGCCGATGACCTGACCGCCGCCAGGACGGAAGCGCCATATGTTTCTTCCATAGAGGAAAATCCCTTCTCAACCTCTTCGGACACCTCCGGAGGTATAGTAGCCGCAAGAATCAGGGCCATGAGCTGCCTTGAGGACTCCTGAAGGCCGGTAATATCTTCAATGTCGATTTTCGAGAGCAGTTCATCAAGAGGAGCTCGCAGGTTATTGTACTCAAGCAACAGGTGAAAGGCGTTGGTGGTAATGACAAAACCATCCGGTACGGGAGCATTCAGTTCTGTTTTTAATTTTGCCAGATTATAGGCCTTGTTACCGCTTACATCACTCTTGGTAATCTCTGATAAGGCGAGAACAAAGGGCTTGCCGGCGGGTTGCAGGGGTGGGGCAAGCAAAAACCGGATATAAAAATCTAATTTTTTATGATATTGGGCAAGCGTCGTCGCATCTGTTGGTTTAAGGACGGCCAGGCTGCCTATCATAGCCTGTACCGCGCTGGAAAATTGGGTGAACAGGGAACGAATTCCTGCCATGTCACGTCGTTTTCCCTCATAATAAAGTATTTCGAGCTCAGCCATCAAATCGTGTGCGCGGCCGTCCTGCTTCAGGAGATGCTTAAAGGCCTCATAGGTCTGCCGGTGCAGAGTGTCCGGGGAAAAAAGACGATACGACCAGTATTTAAAAAGTGTATTCAGCATGATGGGTTATTTTGGATTAAAATGATCAAAACCAAGGAAATCAATGGACCTCTCCAAAGGACCCTCTGTTGAACCATCGGAAACAAGTTGTACCTCATGACCTTGAGAAATCGTCCCTATAGGATACAGGAGATGGCCGGAGTTCGCCACCACTTCCTGCAATTTTTTTGTTGCACCCGGAGGAGCGGTCAGCAACAGTTCAAAATCCTCCCCGCCGCTGATCATCCATTGCAGGCTATCCCGTCCAAGGAGAGTTGCCGCTTTGTCCAGGGCAGGATCAAACGGTAGTTGCTTCTGGAAAATTCTCGCCCCAAGCCGACTTTGCCGGCACAGATGGGCCAGATCCGTGGCAAGGCCGTCGGAAAGGTCCATCATCGCATGGACAAGCCCGCTTTCAGCAAGTATTCTACCTAATTTCACCCGGGCAGTCGGATCGAGATGAGCACCATAGAGGCGTGAAAATTCATCCTTACCTCCAATATTATCTGTATAAAGTGCCAGACCTGCGGCGGCAAGCCCGAGCGGCCCGCTGACATAGACAATATCTCCGGCCCGGGCCCCATGCCGGTACAGCACCTGATTCTTCGCCATTTCCCCAACCACACTCAAGGTCAAGGACACGCCTTCCGGGCTCCTAACCGTATCACCGCCAATAAGCGCGCAATCGTATCTCCGGCATCCTTCAGCAACCCCTTTACTCAATCGCAGAACCCAGTCTTCATCAAAACCCGAGGGCAGCCCTAATGAAAAAAGAAGATAGCATGGCCTGCCACCCATGGCGGCAATATCGCTGACATTGACGGAGACCGCCTTTTTACCCAATAATCCAGGCGGATGCCAACGCCTATCAAAATGAACCGTTTCGATAAGCGTGTCCATACTGTAGAGCAGAACCAGTTCTTTTGTTTTGCGCACAACGGCACAGTCATCACCAATGCCGCACAACAGCGACCCGATTTTTTCGGGTCCGATAAGGGCGTGAATGGTGTCTATCAGTTCCCGCTCTTTCATGAACAGCAAAACTCCTGCGGATAGTTTTCCGGCAGATAACGGGTGAGAAAATTGCGAACCTCACCGCCATCACTGCAGCCCAGGACTGCCCGGCCAAGTTCCGTGAGTTGTCGGTGTTCGGAACAACGTAAAATTCTACGAACGTGAGGAATAGCAGATGGCCGCATGGACAACTCGTCAAGACCAAGGCCAAAAAGAACAGGAGCACTGACAACATCGCCGGCCATTTCTCCACACATTGATACCTCTATTCCCCGGCGGTGGCCGGCGGCAACAGTCTGTTTTATCATGCGCAGCACGGCGGGATGAAACGGTTCATACATATGAGCCACATATTGATTTCCACGGTCAATGGCGAGAGAATATTGAATAAGATCATTGGTGCCGATACTGAAGAAATCAACTTCATCAGCGAGTATATCCGCCAGAATAACAGCACTGGGCACCTCAATCATGATGCCGATGGACACTTCGGGGTCAAAGGGAATCTCCTCCTGGTCGAGTTTATTCATGATTTGCCTGACCATCCCCTTGGCACAGCGCACTTCGGATGAGGAAGAAATCATCGGCAGAAGAATACGCAGGTTACCGTGAACTGAAGCCCTGAGCAGGGCGCGCAACTGCATGGTGAACAGGGTGGGATCACGCAAAGAATAGCGAATGGAACGTAATCCCAGGGCCGGATTACGCTCAAGATCAAGTCGTATGCCATTGTGAGGCAAGCGGTTACTGAACTTGTCCCCTCCAATATCCAAGGTCCTGATCGTCACCGGTTGAGGAGCGAGCGTGCGCACCAACTCACTGTACGTCCTGGTAAGAGTTTCTTCGTCCGGCAGTAATTCCCGGCTAAAAAAATCAAATTCGCTTCTAAAAAGACCTATCCCCTCGGCACCATAACGAAGAACAGCCTGAACTTCATCCGTCATTTCTATATTGCCGGCAAGACGCACCCTGTGGCCGTCCGGTGTTTCAGAGGCAAGATGGATATATAAGGACAGTTCTTCGGAAAAGCTCTGGTGCAGTTTATCATATTCGCGGTATTGACGAAGCTGGACAGGGGTCGGATTCAAGTAGACACGACCGGAGAAGCCGTCGAGGATAATTTCGTCTCCTGATGCACATAAACAGGTAATATTTTCCAGACCGACAACAGCCGGAATTCCAAGTGAACGGGCAACAATAGCAGTATGCGAAGTCACTCCACCTTCTTCGGTGATAAATCCAAGAATATTTTTCGCCTGCATATGCAGGGTATCTTCCGGAGAAAAATCATGGCCGATAACAATCACCTTTTCACTGATATCAGTGAGGACATCATCTTCCCTGCCCGAGAGCAACCCGAATATTCTATCGGCGACATATTTAACATCTGAAAATCGCTGTTTAATATACGGATCGGCAATGGTCTCAAATTTTTTCTTAACTCTTCCCAACGCTTTGGCCAGAGCCCATTCCGCATTAATACTCTCTTGCCGGATAATTTCAATGGTACGACCAAGGATCATCCGGTCTTTCAGCATAAGAATATGGGAATCAATAATGGAAAGCGCATCGGAAAGATCATCGGCAAAGGTTACGCGTAGTTTCTGCAACTCCTGTTCCGCCTCTGTGACTGCCTCCTGAAAGCGACAAACTTCCCGCTCAACCATCTCCGGCGGTAGTCTGCGCCAGGCAGCACGACTGGTTCGCCGTTTGAACACCTGTGCCCTCGCAGTGACAATACCAGGAGATGCACCGACACCAAACAGGGCCTGCTCCTCACTCTCAACCGGTTTTTTTGTACAATCTCTTCCCTGCATCATATTTTTTGTCCGGCCAGCAAACTTTTCACAGTTATCAAAGCCTTTGCCGCCTGTTTGCCTTCTGCGCGCACACAGATATGACTTCCCTGTACCAGGGCCAGGCCAAGCACCTCAAGAATGGACCGGCAATTTACCTGCTCTTTTTCACTGATAATTTCCATATCCACTTTGTTTTTTTCTGCAATCTCGGCAAGTTTAACTGCCACCCGGCCATGAACTCCGCAATGGATACCCACTTTCATTTCTTTCTGCAAAACCGTCATTTCACAATCCGTAATCCCGGCAAATCCTTTTTGTTTCTTTTGCCCTGCGACCCATCCTTACCAGGCGGTTTCTCCACGACATCTCCATAGGATATCCGCACCGGGGCCATGAATCTATTTTTCCCTCCCATGGTGAACATTTCAAGCCCGCACATCTGCTCCATCCTCAGCGTCCAGGTCATGGCCTGCAGCGGCACCGATAACATCTGCATCTTCACGTGCCACCACTCATCCTTGCGGCTGGAATCCCGGCTGATATCCGTCACTACCGCAAAGGCAAGCATCTGTGGATCATCAGCAGCGATCAGCACCACATCACCAATAACAAGGGTCTTTTTAAAATCAACTCTCTTTTTCAACTCTGCTATGAGTTCATCCATATAATCTCCTGTTTACCCGGGAATATCTGGTTATAGGTGATTTTACTCATCAACCATCAGCACTCTTGACTGTAAGACAAGTTCATCTTCTCTGGTGTAACCACGCAGGGCTCCTGCCTTGAACATAGTCAAACCGTCAAGCAGTGGAATTACTGCCTGATCAATCAGGATCTTGCTTTTTGCTCCTGCCCGCTCATCTCGAATAGCGATATTTGTCCCCAACCAGGAGACCAGCTCTTTTAAGCCATTAATCAACTGACCTGTCCTTGCAAAGGCAATCAAGTTCTCAGGTTCCTGCATACCCATATCAAGTTTTACAAAATCAGGGTCATGAACCAGAAAATCGCGGCCTGGTTTGAGGATATCCTCTATCAGGTCACGTCCATCGGCAAAAAGAAGATCATTATCAAACAGCGCGTATGACGGTTGCATAAGCCCATCTGCCGCCAGAACTGAAACAACTGGAACCGTGGCCACCATATCACGACGATGGGGCAGATCGGTAATAAATTTTTCCAGTAATGTTTCCACAGTCTCCTGATCGGCCAAGGCGATCCGGATACAGATCCTTGGTACCGGGAAAAAACCTGAAGTTGCAATCTCCTTTATAATCAAACTGAACTGATCACCAAAAAGGTCAAGAAATCTCTCCATGCCTATCCCGGTATACTTTCTGACGGCAGCATCAAGGCGATCAACACGCTTGAGATCACGACCTGTGCTGTTTTCCCTGGTCGCCTGCCACCAGCGGGATAGATCAAACCAGTTGGACCACAAAAAGATCTGCAGGTTGGCCGGCACCAAAGAAAGATTTTCATTTTCAATCGGAGCGCGGCCGGCAAGGTGCTTTTGAAAAGACGGCAATCCGGACTTGTCAAACAACATACCGGCTGTGAGCTGATGGACCCTGCCCATGGGCTGATGATACAGGCCAATCTGCCGCAGACCATGCCCCATAATATCAGAAATATCAGAATTGTACTCAAAACCAATGACTCTTT
Organism: Desulfobulbaceae bacterium; assembly: GCA_024763055.1. Lineage (GTDB taxonomy): Bacteria > Desulfobacterota > Desulfobulbia > Desulfobulbales > Desulfobulbaceae > DRLX01. The sequence continues at coordinate 4,146 of JANTGH010000097.1, read as the reverse complement.
GCAGACTTATTTGCCGCAGCAAAGGTTTCAGGGCCGCAACATCGAAATACAAGAAGAAATCGTCCCTTCCACGGGCCCGTTGTTTTAATTCTGAAAAAGCAGGATTATCTACCATTGCGCCACCTTTTCGGACAAGCATAGCCAGCAACAAATCCAGGCATTGCTGTATGGGCGCGGGATCAAAAGCGGCGATCAGCAGATCATTATCGGTGACGACATAGACCGGGTAACGATCCTTTACGAGATAGCCCCTGATGGTATATCCCTGATAATTTCGCCTTTGCAGCTGCGTGGTCAGTGGACTCCCGGCAATCATTGATTGAAAATTTTTAAATTTTCCCCCGGAGTGACTGAGCAATACCATCGTATTTCTGATCGAGGTAACAGGGTCCCTAACCGTATCTTTTTCAGGCAGCAGTGCAACAACGGTTCTTTTACCAAACAATTCCCGAAAAAAAAGCCCCTCTGAAAACAATTTCCAACGGGATGCAACGCTGCCTGCACCAGCTATCTCACCTTTATTGTATCCCAGGGTACTTAAAATCACCGGCCAATCAATTCCCTGCAATTTTTCGGCAAAGGACGTGTCAAGAAAGGATTGATAAGACCCTGCCGGGCTGTCCCAATCCAGAACAGCCAAACTATCCGCGGGAACCAGTGCAAGAAGATCCAGTCCCTTAGGACGGGCGATAAGAAAATAGCCGGCGGAACCTACTATCAGGATGGCAACAAGAAAAAGAAAAAAACGCTTCATGACTCGGATCCGGAAAAATTATGCACTCCACTGCTCCGGTTCGACGCTCCATGAATAAGATATCTTTCCAGCAGGGTCATCAATAATGCATCATCAAGGGGTTTAGAGATATAGTCATCCATACCGACGGCAAGACATTTTTCCCGATCATCATCCAGAGCATGGGCCGTCATTGCAATGATCGAAATATGGCTCCCATCCGCCCTCTCCTGCGCACGGATTTCCGCCGTAGCGGCGTATCCATCCATTTCCGGCATCTGAATATCCATCAAAATACAATCATAATCTCCCTTTTGCCAGGCTGTTACAGCTTCCCTGCCATTTGCAACCGAATGAACGATAAAGCCGACTCTGGTCAGCAGGGCCTCGGCAAGAGTAACATTGATAAATTCATCATCAGCCAATAACACACGAAAACCTGAAAATCGTAGAGAGTTTTGCACTTTATCAGCTGTGGATAGAACAGATAAGTCGGCAGGTTCACCATCCTCGATAAGAAATGGCATGGAAAAATAAAACGTCGTGCCCTTGTCCTGTTCACTCTCGAGGTGGACATCCCCCCCCATTAACCGAATAATATTTTGTGAAATTGCAAGGCCAAGACCAGTGCCGCCATACCTTCTCGACAAGGTGGAGTCCACCTGGGTAAAGGCCTCAAAAATCGTATCCTGCACATCCGGCGCAATACCGATTCCGGTGTCCTGCACTTCAAAGAGTAACCGCGCCCTGCTGTCATTTAACATGGTTAATAACGAAACCTGAATGGTAACACTGCCGGTATGGGTAAACTTTATTGCATTGCCGACGAGATTTATTAAAATTTGCACGAGCTTATCAGCATCACCAATCAGGGAATCCGGAACTCCGGGATGAATAACGGAATCAAGCGTCAATTTCTTTTCTCGGGCAAGAACTTCAAGGTGCTGGAGTGACCCTGCAATGACATCATGTAAAAAAAACTGCTGCTCATTGAGTTCCAGTCGTCCGACTTCTATTTTGGAAAAATCGAGCATATCATTGATAAGAGACAACAACCGTTGTCCTGAACTGTAAATAAGGCTGAGATGCTTATGCTGCTCAGCAGTCATATTTTCCTGAAGCAGCAGGTTGGAAAGCCCGATTATCCCGTTCATGGGTGTCCGAATTTCGTGACTCATGTTGGCAAGAAAAGTGCTCTTTGCCTGCAGGGCTTCTTCTGCGTGTCGTCGGGCATTCCTGAGATCCCTTTCCACGGTTTTATACCTTGAAATATCCTGCACAACCCAGACAACGCCTAACGAAAGATCTGTTGATTCTATTGCCTTGCCGCTGAGTGTACAGGGGACAAGAGAGCCGTCTCTCTTTTTGAGCGTATATTCAATTTGCTCCAGATCACGTCCGGCAAGCTCTCGGCCATAGGTACGAACAAAATAACGAAATGATTTCCGATCAGGAAAAAACATCTCCAGATCACCCTGCAGGATTTCCATGGTTGAGTAGCCGATGATTTCAGCCATCCGCTCGTTGACATTAACCACTTTGCCATTACGAACAAGCAGAATACCGATTAAACTGGCGCTGAAGATGGTTTCAAGTTCTCTCCTTGTCTCCCGACGCGCGGTCTCTGCGAGAACACTCCGCCTTCGGCCACGATGTATTTCGTCAGTCAGCTGTTGTTCTTTTTGTGAATGCAGGGTCATCCTGATCAACATGGCCCAGGCAATCACCGGCACCACACTCAGGACAAGCATGATGGTCCAGGGAAAGGGAACCATCTTCAGAACCACCACCTGCCAACCTTTTTCCAAAACAGGTTGCCTGCAGACCAGCATTCTATGCCCCTGGAGGTAAACGATGTCTTTAAAAAGAAAAAACGGCAGAGGTGTTAATGATACATTACTGAACTGTCGGCCAAACCGGAGTTTTTGCAGCGTGGATTCGGTAAGCGGGTAGCCGGTATGATAAAGGAAATCTCTTCTGTTGGATGCAAAGACAACCCCTACAGGCGACAGAAGCAATGCAATATATTGATCACCTTCAGCCTTTAAAAATGAATCAATGGATGCAAGATCAATCTTAATGGCAAGCACTCCAATTACAATCTTGCTGCCCGGCTGAAATACAGGGGCGCTGAAATAGATCCCCCTCTTATGGGTAGTCACGCCAACCGCTGCATATTGTACCTTGTGACCCTGCATGGCTTGGGTGAAATAAGGACGAAAACCATAATTTTTTCCGGTAAGGGTGCTGTTGCCGGGTCCATAGGGAGAACATCCGATGACTGTACCCTTGCTGTCGAGTACATAGACTATGGAAGCGGATAAAACCTCTCGCGCGGTCATCAAGACCTGCAATAATTGCTCATTATCAACAGACAGCTCACCACGACAAACATCGATCACATATTTTTTTTTAGATAATTTTTCAGCGGCATCGCCAAAATTCTGGACAATAAAATTATTGATTTGAAAAGCAATATGATCCGTTGTGATTTTCTGGCGGCCGAGTGAAAGTTTTCGAACAAAATGATCGCTGCCGACACAGATAAAAACAACGACAAGAAGTGCCATAACAGAGATTATAACGATACGCTGGTAGGACGAGTCCGTCCACTTGTCGGAGTTTCGTTTTTTAATATTACTATCTGTTATAGTATTGGACATGGGACCTGGAGAAACGCATACTCAATGAATAGTCGAGGATATCCTCTTAATGCAGCCTCAAGATCATGTTGACCTTAGGGTACCTTGAAATCTATTGTTTCACAAAACCTTAAAAAAATACATAAAAAAAGCCGCGCCCAAAGGACACGGCTGAAATGGTAAAAAATAAAAAACTGCTCAGATACTATACGGTAACTTCCGTCAACCAGAAATCATGGAGATTACAAAAACTCGTGGCATAGAGCGTTCCTTTATATCCTTGGGGAAGCGTATACGTTGAAACAGGTTTATCTTTTGCTGTAAAGGTCTTAGCGCCGACAACCACACCATCGGCAAGCACCAGAGTGTGTCGGACTATAAAATGGGCCTCCGACATTCCATGCTTGGTCTCTACAGTCACTTTACTGCCGACAACATTTACAACCGGGGCATGACTGGCGACCTTTTTGGCCCACTTCCCTGGATTGTCCTTGGTGTAAACAATACCAATATACCCTCCCCCCCCTGAGGCAATGACGGGGCTGGTCCGGCTCAACGCCAGGGCGGAAAAAGCAACAGCAGAAGTTTTTAAAAATGCTCGTCTGTCAGTCATGATAAGTTCCTCCAGTTATTAATTAATAGTAATTCTTCATAATAATTAATTACCACAATAGCAACTCATTTACTTTTCAACTGTTTTTTTTCTTGTCACCAGCAATAATTTGTTCTTTCCGCCCATGGGTACGAGCAACGAGTATATAAATCGAGGGA
>JANTGH010000096.1 GCA_024763055.1 Desulfobulbaceae bacterium | reverse complement strand
AGCCGGCAAGTTCAAGGTAACGGGCAGCTCAATCTATGAATGGCGCCGTTGTTTAAAACGCCGTGGCGGCACTCTTGAAGGTGAAATAAAGATAGAGAATCAAGCGGAGGATAGGTGCACAGGCTTTCAAGAATTAGCATCAACGCTTAAGGAAATGATTCCAGAAATAAAAATAGAAGAACAGTCAAAGTGCTAATCGGGTAGCCGGGGGTTTTTCTCCCCCAGCCCCCACAACACCCTGCGTGCGGCTCCGCACAGGGCGTTTCATCAAGGTCATATGATCCCGCTTTAGCGGGAGTAGTGAATTTTCACCCACTGTTCTTTGACAGAAATCAATCCTTCCTGATACAGCCATTTATTAGTCATACCGACCTGTGTCGTCAGGGTTCTGGCTAAATGCCATGGCCCCTTACGACTGAGCGCAGTGAGAATGGCTTCTCTTTTGAATGTCCCTAACTTAAGGAGGTTGCGGACTTTCGCACGGGTATAACGCCACTGTTTCCAGTAGCACATCCGTATCCTGCGGCGAAGCCACTCATCTATTTCCGGGATTGGACGATAATACTCAGAAATCCCATAATAGTTCATCCAGCCCCGCACATATTCCGCTAATTTCCTGTAGCGGTAATCCATAGAGACGAACCAGCTCCTTCCGGTCAACAGACGAATCTGTCGTTTGAACTCCCGGAAAGATTTCTCACTCCATCTGATTTTGCCACGTACAAAGACAAAACCAAGAAAACTGCACTCTTCAACCGGTGCCACCTTACTTTTCTTCTCGTTGACCGCAAGCTTCAGCTTGTTTTCCAGAAACCGGCGAAGACTGGCCATCACTCTGTTTCCGGCCCGCCTGCTTCTTATCAGAATGATAAGGTCGTCAGCGTACCGGCTGAAGCGATGACCACGCTTTTCCAGTTCCTTGTCCAGATCGTCGAGAAGTATGTTGGCAAGCAACGGTGAAAGCGGCCCACCCTGGGGCACACCTATTATCGTGGCCTGCATGCTGCCATTGACCATAACTCCGGCCCTGAGGTACTTGCCGATAAGACGCAACACGCGTTTATCTTTTACCCGGCTGGCAATACGGCTCATCAGGACATCATGATTGACTCGGTCGAAAAATTTTGCCAAGTCAAAATCGACCGCTACCTTGCGGCCTTGTCTGATAAAATGCTGCACCTGCCGTATACCGTCATGGGCCGATCTGCCTGGCCGGAACCCACAGCTTGACTCGGAGAATTCCGAATCAAAGATTGGTCCCAGTACCTGGACAATGGCCTGCTGAATCAAACGATCCAGTACGATTGGAATACCGAGCGGACGGAGACTTCCGTCCGGTTTTGGTATTTCAACACGGAGTACAGGAGAAGGACTATATTTTCCTGCGAAAATTGTTGAACATATTTCTTCCCACCGTTCACGGAAGGCGTCCGGAAATGTATCAACGGTTATTCCGTCAATACCAGGTGCGCCTTTATTGGCACGAACCCGTTTCCACTCCTCACCAATATTTTCCGATGAAAGTATACGTTCCAGTAGTTGAAATGTTAAGGCCGGTTCTTCCAATCCGCGCCTGAACAATACTCCTCCGGTCGGATTCAATGCATGTTCAGAGCCCATGGATACCTTTCCTCTCCTTGACGTTCAGCCCTTCACCGTGTCCGGGGCATTACCCCCGGCATTCGAAGTCTCGTACCTCGTTTACCTGGCTACTATGGGGTCTGCTGAGTTACCGCTCCCTGCGGTCGCTTTCGCCTGCGGCTCATGGCCTCCGCTTCGCTCCGGCTCCTTCAAACCCCACCTCGCGGTGACGCCCTCGGAGTCTGCGCTTACCTGCCTTCGGTTAGTAATTTTGTTACGTTTCACAACGTTACATGGAACACTTACAGGACTCGAACCCCATAAGTTCATGCCCATGCCGGGCGTACACAAGGCGCTACAAGGACACGTGTTTTGTCGTCGATTTTTCGTGCTTATTTTTAGCCATTACCCGTTTACAGGTTGGTAGCCAGAGCTACGGCGTGCCCCTGAGCTTGGCCATTATGTGTGAAAAAAAGTTGCCTCTTTATGCATAAAGTGTTAAATTTATGCATAAAGGAGATTTGCCATGAGAACAACACTAGATTTACCCGAAGAGCTTCTGTCCGAGGCCATGAAAACTACTCACATCCAAACAAAGACAAAAGTTATCATCACTGCCCTCGAAGAGCTTATTAGAAGATCGAAAATTTCTGAGATCAAAAATTATAAAGGAAAAATTGACTTAGATATTGATCTCAATTCAATTCGGGGCCGTCAATGTCGGTTTTAGTCGACACGTCAATATGGGTAGAATATTTCAGGAATGGTAATAATTTTGAACAATTAGATTTTCTCATAGATGAAAACCTGGTTGTAATAAATAATTTAATTTTGGCAGAATTAGTGCCATTCCTGAAAATTCATAACCAAAGAAAACTGATAAATTTACTATATCAGGTTTCAAGACTGAAGCTCGTTGTCAACTGGGAGGAAATCGTTACATTCCAATATAAATGCCTGAAAAACGGCATGAATGGCATAGGCATACCTGACTTAATAATTGCCCAGAGCGCAAAACAGAATCATTGTAGTATTTACAGCCTTGATAATCATTTTAAGCTCATGCAAAAATCAATTAACATCGAGCTTTTCAGCTCTTAACACACCAGAATCACATAAAGCCGGGGTTTTTTCTCCCCCAGCCCCCACAGCACCCCTTATGCGGATCCGCACGGGGCGCTTCATCAAGGTCGCCGGGCCGTAACCGTGCTATGAAAACTTGAAGCCGGTTTTTCCACTCCGCGCCTGAACAATACTCCTCCGGTCGGATTCAATGTATGTTCAGAGCCCATGGATACCTTTCCTCTCCTTGACGTTCAGCCCTTCACCGTGTCCGGGGCATTACCCCCGGCGTTCAAAGTCTCGTACCTCGTTTACCGCTACTATGGGGTCTGCTGAGTTACCGCTCCCTGCGGTCGCTTTCGCCTGCGGCTCATGGTCTCCGCTTCGCTCCGGCTCCTTCAGACCCCACCTCACGGTAACGCCCTCGGAGTCTGCGCTTACCTGCCTTTGGCTAGTAATTTTGTTACGTTTCACAACGTTACATGGAACACTTACAGGGGATTTGAACCCCATAAGTTCACGCCCCATGCCGGGCGTACACCAGGCGCTGCAGAGGACGCCAAATAGCTCGGCGGTAGTTGTTACGCCGTGCTCCACATCAAACTTTTTGCAAGTTGGCAGTTGATTGCCCCGCGGATTTGGCGCCCCTGAGCTTACACGTTGACCTTGCCACATCAAAGATCTGAATATCCTGCCAACATCGCTATTTAACCTTATTCCAGACTTCACGAACCATACACCTACACAATATTTAATGCTATCCGCTTCTTACTGCCTCTGCAAACCCTTCAATAATAGACAACCGGATATCTTCGGCGTGGTTTTCAATCCGTGAAATGGCCGACTTTTTACGAATCCATCAAAGGTAAAATTTCCATGAATGTCAGGGATAATTATTTTTTCCCCTACCCCTTATTCCACAGATACATCAGGATACGATGGCGTTGCTCCCTGCCGACCTGCTACCCAGGCGCCCTGGTAATTTGCCCGCCGCAGACACTCGTCAAGTGGCAATTTTTCCAGGTAGCCTCCGATAAGGGCGGCAAAAAAGGCATCGCCGCTGCCCACGGGATCAACAACCTTGACCTTGTAACCTCCGTGTGTTGCATAACCATCTTTCGTAATAAGACTGGCGCCGCGGGCACCATCGGTTACGGCCAGCAGGGCAAGATTGAAATGGTTCAGTAATGCATGGCCCGTTTCCCTGGCACTTCCCGTTTTTTCCTTTAAAAATCGGTCGGCCAGGAATATAAGTTCATCGTGGTTGGCCTTGACAACATCCGCAGCAATGAGAGAATTATGGACCAGCTCCGGTGTTGTGTGGGGTGGACGGAGGTTGACATCATAAAATTTCAACGTTGCCTGTTTCAGGAGCCGGTAGAGGCTCCTGCGGCTGATTTCACTGCGCTGGGCCAGGGTTCCGAAGACCAGGTGAAAGGGGGTTTCTCCCATTTGTGCCAGCACCGGTCCGTCCTGGATGTTGTCCCAGGCCGCAGGTGCGGCAATTTCGAAGTTCGGTTCACCATCCCGGCCAAGCGACACCAAGACCAGGCCGGTGGGCAGATCAGGATCCTGCTGAATAGTCGTGACCGGGAGCCCAAGGCCTGTTACCACATTCAGGGTCTCTCGGCCAAGCGCGTCCCGGCCGATCCGGCTGACAATCCGGGCCGGCCATCCTGCTGCATGCAGATGGTAGGCAACATTGAGCGGCGCCCCGCCAAGGGTGCGACCATTTTCAAATTGGTCCCAGACAATTTCCCCAAATGATACAATCGGTGTGATCATCGCTTTAACCTTTCCTGATGGGTCGGTTTTCTGATATCATGGAAATTATTGAATCAACTGATACTATAGATGACTATGGTTTTCTTCGCAAACAGTATGCAGGTTGTCATTTTTCAGGAGTGGAAAATATGTTGCAGGATCTGATGGTTTTTGCCCGGAAAAATCGGGATATTGTATACAGCCTGTTTCGTCGCTATCAGCAATTAGGGAAACCTCTCATGCTTGGCAGTGAGTTGTGGGATGTATTTGTCGACTATTGTGAAGACGCTGGAGTGGCCGACCTGGAGACATCCCCTCTTGCCGCTGCCCTGAAAAAGACCCAGGATGCAGCGATTGTTGATTCATGGATCTATCTTGACATCCGTCCTGGAGTGGCCCGGTGGCATTACCTGCGCTACCATTTTGAAGCCATGACCTTTGAGGAGATTTCAGCGGCCCGATTCCTTGCCTTTAAGGAAAACCTGATCAATGCTCAACCCGATGAACGTATACTGGAAATTGATTTTGCTCCTTTTGAACGGGATTTTCCCAAGATGAACCAGGTCCGCTCCATCGGTCATGGCGTAGAGTTTCTCAACCGGCGGTTTTCAAGTCGGCTGGCCAATGAGTTGACCCGTGGCGATGAGCTGCTTCTTTCTTTTCTGCGGGTGCACGGCTATCAGAACACACCCTTTATGATAAACGGCAGCATCACCAGCGTCAGTGAGCTGCGTCGGGCGCTGACCGGGGGAATGGAATACCTGGATCGGCAGCGGAGCGATCTGCAGTGGTCCGACCTGGAACATGATCTGCGAGGTATGGGATTTGAAGCGGGGTGGGGTCGAACCATGTACGGCATCCGGAAAACCATGAGTCTGCTGGCGGATCTTCTCGAGGCGCCGGATCATCAGAATCTGGAAAAATTTCTTGGCCGCATCCCGATGATTTTCAACATCGCCATTATTTCACCGCACGGATATTTTGGGCAGGATCATGTCCTGGGTTTGCCGGATACCGGCGGCCAGGTGGTCTATATCCTCGACCAGGTGCGGGCCCTGGAGCGGGAGATGCAAAGGCGGATTTATATGCAGGGTCTGGAAATAGAGCCACAGATATTGATCCTCTCCCGCCTGATCCCGGAAGCCGGAAAAACCAGCTGTAATCAGGCCGAAGAACTGGTCCATGGCACCGAGGCTGTCCGGATTATCCGTATCCCGTTTCGCGAGCAGGACGGCTCCATTATTCCCCACTGGATTTCACGATTTGAGGTGTGGCCCTTTTTAGAGGAATTTTCCAGGGAGGCGGAGAAAGAGGTGCTGGCACGCCTGGGACGCCGTCCGGACCTGATCATCGGTAATTATTCAGATGGCAACCTGGCGGCGACACTGCTCGCCCAGCGCCTGGGAGTGACCCAATGCAATATTGCCCATGCCCTGGAAAAAACAAAGTATCTTTATTCGGCGCTGTACTGGAGCCAGATGGAAGAACAGTATCACTTTTCCTTCCAGTTTACCGCTGATCTCATTGCCATGAATGCGGCGGATTTCATCATTACCTCAACCTACCAGGAAATTGCCGGTTCTCCTGATGTGGTGGGACAGTACGAAAGTTACAGTTCTTTCACCATGCCGGGTCTGCAGCGGGTCATCCATGGGATTGATGTCTTTGATCCTAAATTTAATATTGTCTCTCCCGGCGCCAGTGAAGAAGTCTATTTTCCTTACAGAGAGGAGAAACGCCGTCTCACCGGACTGCATCCCGAGCTCGAACAACTGATTTTCGGCGATGACCTGACCGACAGTCGCGGCAGGCTGGAGCAGCGAGAAAAGCCGATCCTTTTTTCCATGGCGCGCCTGGACCGGATCAAGAATCTCACAGGTCTTGTCCAGTGGTATGGTGAAAATGAACGACTGCGTGATCTTGTCAATCTGCTGATTATCGGAGGAACCGTGCATTCCGAGAACTCCGACGACAGCGAGGAAAGGGATCAGATAGACAAAATGCACGAACTGTTTGTGCGCTATGATCTTGCTGGTCAGGTCCGCTGGCTGGGGCTGCGCCTTGACAGGAATCTTTCCGGTGAACTGTATCGTTATATTGCCGACCGCAGGGGAGCCTTTGTCCAGCCGGCCTTTTTCGAGGCCTTTGGCCTGACTGTTATCGAGGCCATGGCATCAGGTCTGCCCACCTTTGCCACCAGGTATGGCGGGCCCCTGGAAATCATCGAAAACCGGGTTTCAGGCTTTCACATTGATCCCAATCACGGTGAAGAGACCGCCGGGATCCTGGCCGACTTTTTCAGCGGCTGCCTGGCTGACCCTGCTCTCTGGCAGAGGATATCCGATGAGGCAATCAAACGGGTTGAAGCCAGGTACACCTGGAAACGCTATGCAAAACGTCTGCTTTCCCTGACCTGTATTTACGGTTTCTGGAAATATGCCACCAACCTGGAACACCAGGAGATAAACCGCTACCTGGAAATGCTGTATCATCTGCAGTTTCGACCACGGTCTGCCCGGATCAGTCGCCAACCTTGAAGGGGGGAAGTCCCGTTTGACTGGGCCACGGTGCGACCCCTTTTATTTCTGAACGTTTACTCTAAATGAAACCGTAATGGTTGAGACCATCAATAATGCCGGCAGCATATTTGCGGGGACTGAAATAGATATTGGGCCGGTCTTTCAGTTTTTCCAACTCCTCACTGTAATTGCCGACCACCAGGCCCCGGGCCTTGCCGGAAAGCATGTCCTCGTCATTACCGGAATCACCGGCAACCATGACGTGCAGGGGTGAAAATTCATATTTGTAGCTCAGGTAGTCGATGGCTTTGCCCTTAGAGGCCCGTACCGGTACGATATCCAGGAACTGTCCGTGTGAATAGATAACCCGGCACTGGAGACCGGCCTCCTCAAGCTTGTAATAGACCCAGAAGAGATAGTCGTAATCATCTGCCATGTAATAGCTGATCTTATGGCTGCGCTGGCCTTCGGATTCCTGGAAGGTGAGAAAGTCGATATCTCCCAGTACCTCCTTGATCTCCTCGGGCCGCCACTGGTACGAAATGTGGTTTTGCCACCCCTTGTCCATGCGCAGATCCGGTCCGTAATAGATTTCCGTGCCCACGGAACAGATGATGATATCGGGGGTGGGAATATTGTACTCGGTTATGGCTTCAATGGTCAGCTCAAGGCTACGGCCGGTGGATACACCCCAGGCAAGAGTATCCCGGTGACTTTCCAGCAGGGCAAAAAGCTCCCGCATGGACTTGTTGTCGCCGATCAGGGTATTGTCGATATCACTTATCATCAATCGGTTTAAGCTGATGAGCCGTTTCCCGAACGAGGGGCTCTTCGGTGATGACTGTACCGGCGCTTCTTTTTTCATTGCTTCCGTTCTGGACGGTAAAAGTTTGCTGAACTGCTGCATCACTTTTTCACAATGGGATTGCCAGGAATAGTTGCTGCGCACTCCATTGATGCCATTGTTGGAGAGGGTATTCCACAGTTCCTTGTCGATGAGGATGGAAAGGACTGCATGGGCAATATTTTTCGGTTGTTCAACGTCGACCAGGATGCCGTTTTCACAGTTGGCGACGATGTCCACCGGGCCGCCGTCGTTGGTGGCCACAATGGGCAGGCCGCAGGCAGAGGCTTCGATCAGGGTGAGACCAAATGGTTCGGTCATGGCCGGGTTGACAAACACGCCATGACTTTCTGCGCACAACCTATACAGTTCCGGAACCTCGGTGGCAAAATCATGTTTCTTAGGGATAGCCAGCTTGCCATACAAATCAAAACGATCCATCTGCAGGAGCATGTCGGTGAGAACCGCCTGCTCGTTTTTTTCCATTTGAGTGATATTGCTGCGAATACCCGCAAATATGGCCAGATTGGCAATGGCCCGCAATTCCTTGTTGGTGCCGTAGGCCTCCATCAGGCCGGTGATATTTTTTCGATGGTCCGGTCGGCACAGGGCAAGGATAAAGGGCTTTTCGGGCCGGGCCCAGAAACGGTGCAGTTCATCAAGCAGGGTGTGCCTGGTCTGTTTGACCTCCTCGTTGAGTAGTTCACTGTCCAGCTGGGTATCGTAATAGGGATAAAAGGTTTCCAGATCAATGCCCGGCGGGATAACAACAAAATTTTTATGGATTGTACCGGGATAGAGGCCATATTGCTTATCTATCTCCTGCTGGGTGGAGGTGATGATCAGGTCGGCTTTTGCGATGATCTCCCCTTCGATGTGAATACGGGTATTGATTTTATATTGTCTGTCAATGTCGCTTTCACTGAGACCATCGTTTAAAAGCTTGGCTTTCTTGTTCCTGCCCAGGGAATGGCCGGTGAAAACAAAGGGTGCATCAAAGGCGCCGGCAAGCTCCATGGCAATGTAGCCGGCATCGGCGTAATGGCCGTGAAAGATATCCGGAACCCTGTGCTGAGATTTGAGGAAACGGATTACCTGGTCAATGAATTCTTCCAGATGCGGCCAGAGCAGTTCCTTGCGCATGTATTTCCGGCCGCCGCATTGAATGCGGACAATGCGGGATTTATCAGAGAGGGCTTCAACGGGCTGGGCGTAATCCGGGCCCACTGCCGGATCATTGATGAGCCTGGTCACCAGGTCGACCTGGCTGACCCCATCTATCTCACCAAGGGCCCGTACCAGTTCCAGAACATATTTTACCTGGCCGCCGGTATCGGCATCTTTTCCAAGTTCCGGCATATTGCCGCGAATCAGACCGTGGATGCTGAAGAGTTGAATGTAAAGACCTTCGGGTTGCATGGTTTTCGCCTATTCTAAACTTCGGATAACCCCCCTGGAATTCAAGTCAAGAATGGTACCAGGAAAAAACAAATCGTTTCAATCTATCCTTTTTTTATCATTTTTGCGATGATCTTTGTCAGGTATGCAGGTATCGCAACGGAATTATGACGACATATAGGTTTTTTTGGTCTTTGTCGGACGTTGTTGACAGTGCCGTAATGCCTGGCCCATTACCAGCGACAAAATATTTGCAATAATGGAAAAAAAGATACAACCCAATACAGATAAAAATACTTGGCCGCCCCGGCATGGATTCATGGTAAATATTAGTTTGCGGCGTCTTGCAGCTCAATTTAAATTGGGATTACAACAGCCAGGTGGAAATGACATATAATCACAAAACATTTGGGAAATGATTGGACACAATTCGTTTCTTGATAACCATGACTATAAATGAACGAACACGGTTCCTCATGATCATAAAAATGGCGATGGTCATCCTTACCTGCTTCATTGTCATGCCTGGCAATAGATGATAGGAGATCGCTTTCAGGCCGGAGGTGCAGCGGGAAGAGATATCAAAGGATCCTGGGGTAAACAGGCGCCCTGGTTCCGCCTTCGGCTGCTTTTTTTTGAAAAATTCCCTGCGCAATCTGCCTGCAGTTCAGACAATGTACGGCTGCGGGTCTGCGGATTTTCGAGTGTTGATCATTGCGGGTTCATAACTTCAATTGACATGAAAATCCTCACCATTCATGACGGCAAGGGACAAAAAAATCGTATTGCCTCTATTCCTGAATCGCTCATGGATGAACTACGGGACAACTCGACAGAGTCATTACCTGGCATGCGAAAAAAATTTACCGCAGGCCGAATACTCCCGAGATAAAATTTAGTGGTTATTAACGAAACTCAGCAGATAGCTTTCCGGACTCCCGCTCCCCGTCTGCACGGGGAGCGGGAATCCAGTCTCTACCGGGCCTTTATAAAGTCGCCAACCACTTTGTATTATGGAAAGCTTGATGCTGGAACAGCCACTGCAGGAATAGCCTCTCCTGCCGGGGGATCAATCTGGGCGCTGCCAACAATTTTATCGGGGTATCCATTATAGATAAACACACAATATCGGATAGGATTGATATCAAGATGTAAGTCGCTGTTGCACACTTGATATTCAGCCTTACCCGGTGCCAATGTGCGTGGACCTATTCCACAGCGCTTAACTCCTTTTTCGTCAAAAACCTGAATATCAACTATCGTATCTGTGGAATGTAAATTCACCGCTGTACAGTACAATATATTGGCATTTTGTAAATATAACGGTGGAGTGACCAGTTTTTGAGATGAAGCACAACCAGTAATGAACAAAGACGTAAGAAACATCCCGCAAAGTAGTTTCATGGTAGACATAGAATACCTCCAAGCGTTATAATTAGTTAATAATTAATACTAAACGCTATACAATAGGTCAAGATTATTTCTCCTTAAATGGACGTGGTCGATACCGAACAACTCGAGCAATGGGTCCGCTATCTCAGCGAAAAAATCGGCCGCAGACCTGCTACCCGGCAGACCCCGTTCTTCAGGACATCATTGAGCTGACGCCAGTTCCATTGCTCACACAATGACCAAGGCAGAAAAGAGCGTGCCTTGTCATGCCGGAGGGATTGACTGTTTCAGAGGTTGTTGTGGTTGGCCAATCTGGCCCGGCCTTGCTGGTTGATTGAGGTAACTCTTCACCTGGATATTGGATTCAAGACCAAAAGAGAAATCGTCACGCTGCTGCAATATACTGCCATCTTTCCGGTGCCTTTTTACCAGTCCTTCTATGTCTGGCAAGAGGGGAGCAACAGGGGTAAAGGAGAGGGCTGAAACAACAATACAAGTCAATACCCACCACCGAGGCAGCAGGCAATAGAACTTTCCTGTTATTTTATAGAGTTGCCGGATTACTCCAGAAGCAACTTGAGGGCAGGGATTAGAAGCGTAAAGTCTGCGGAACCTCCCGTGGTCCGGCAGGCCGTCATCCCTTGGTTATCAGAAGTTTCACTAAACCAAATTACCGCGTAATGCTGGTACAATCCGACCCCCATGGCCGGCCAGTTTTTACCGTTCCAAACACCCTGTTCAAGAATGACGTCCCTGTGGGGCACGCTTCCCTGCCAGCCTGCAAGCGCGGCTTCCGCGGTCACCTGGCCGCTGGAGGAATAAGCGATTTCATAACCGGTTCCCTGGTAGGCACCCTGGGAAATTTGTCTGGGCTTATCCCACATCTCCTGAGCCTCATGATGATCCGGCGTGTAACACATGGCGTTCCATAACCCGGGCTTCCAGACGGACCAGCTGTGCATGTTGCATGACTGGTCCTTATAGCCGGTGCCGGTGTCGGGGTGGTTGGCGTTGAGATCCTGGACATGCCATTGACCGACAAGGGTCAGGGAATACGAAACCGGAATTTGTTGTAAGCCATTGGCGACACGATACTGATTGACCAGCTGAACGAGCTTTTCCTCTTCAGCGTTTAAGCAGGTACCCGGCTGCAAAGAATTTGCCGACGAAGGTTTTACCAGAAAAGCCAAAAAAATCAACATAATGGACTGTAACACGATGAGCAGGCGTTTTCTTTTTCCAGGTGATATATAAAACACTTCCATAATAAATGAGCTGTTCCGGATTCAGGGTTTACAACCATTACAGGTGGCTGCAAAGGTCAACTTGATAGAGTCATGCAAGAATCCCACCTGAATACATCATTGAACACGCATTCCTGTTCGTGACCAGTCAACCCTGTTCATTACGGGGTTCCAGGAAAAGAGGATAACAAAGGGGTGGCCGATAAGATTCTTCTCCGGAACAAAGCCCCATGCCCTGCTGTCAAAACTGTACTGCCTGTTATCTCCAAGGACAAAATATCTGCCTGCGGGAACCTCATACCTGGTGAGTTTACCGTTGCAAGAAAGGTTTTTATCGAAAAGGACTGCATGATTTTGGCCGGGAAGCATTTCTTTCTCTTCTTCAAGAAGACGCGATTTGTGGTTGACTGTCACCGATATCTGTTCTCCGATAGACTTAACAGGGATATTTCGGCCATTTAGAGAAAGGGTATGATCTTGCAAAGTGATGACATCGCCGGGCAGACCAATAACACGCTTGAGATATGCTTTTTTTTTGTTTCCTGGAAATGCAAATAGAATAACATCACCACGATCAGGCTTGCCGATATTCATTATTTTTATATTGGAAAAAGGAAGCCACAGGCCATAGCTCATCTTGTTAACCAGCAGAATGTCTCCAATCTGTAATGAGGGCATCATGGATGCAGAAAGAACCCGGGCGGGAACAATGAAAAACAGGCGAAGCAGAATCAGTAGAAAAAGAAGAAGAAGCAGGGCCCGGCCTGCTTGTCGGACAACCGAGGGCTTATTTCGTGATATGAGCATTACGGGCAGATCGTGAAAACAGAGAAGCGTGCTGATGTATTTCTACAACCCGGGCATTCAGTGGACAGTTGCTGTATCAAGACTTGAATTCCGGGCGGAAATAAAATGGGCTGAAAGATAACCACTTGGAGTTTCAAGAGCGTATTGATAGGAGGTTCCGGCTGAATAGAATTTTCTTTTTCCTGAAAAGCCGGGTGGCTCCGGCGACATATGCTCCACCTTGACAAGTTTTCCGAAATGATCAAAAAAGGCGATATCCAGGGGGGCAAAAACATTTTTCATGTGGAAGCGGCTGGTGAATGATCGGCCAAAATCAAACAGGATTGCGCTTTGCCGGACGACCTCCGGACAGATAAACTGATAGCCTGCGGCCAGCTCCCTTGGTTCATCTGCGACCCGGGCCAGAAGGTGTACTGTTTTTCCCCGGCTGTTGTTGAGGGTAATGACTGCTTCCTGCATGGAATTCCACCCGCTGGTGGCCTGTACACAAGAAGATGCGGCCAAATTAAAGGAAAAGCCAAAAACAGGAAGAAAAAATAAGAAATAAAAACAAGAAATAAAAAAAGGAAAAATTCGACTTTTAAAAATACTTTCCCACAAAAAAGGCATCGCCTGCTACTTTAAAAAAGTGTTGTTTTCCACCTGTATGGCAAAAATAGAAGATCATCCCAGCAAAAACCTTGATCTTGCACAATACAAGATCAAGGTAAAAAAATGAAAAGATTACTAATTTTCAGATCAGGTTTCCCGAGGAGCAAGTGTAGTAGTTACCGGCGGCGGCTCAGGATTTGTTGCCTGGGCATGGGCCGGCAGAATGATGGAATCAACCACCGGTTTACTCCACTTACCGGACAGGGCCAGAATTCCTGCAACAGCGCCACCGGCGGCAATCTTTTTCAGGGCTTTTCTTCGAGATGGGTTAACAGAGACCAGAGTTTGTTTCTTGCTATTCTGTTTCACAATCTTTCCTCTTTGAGAACTTCATGAATTTATATAATTATCTTTGCCCTGTTGCCTGGGCATGGGCCGGCAGAATGATGGAATCAACCACCGGTTTACTCCACTTGCCGGACAGGGCCAGAATTCCTGCAACAGCGCCACCGGCGGCAATCTTTTTCAGTGTTTTCCTGCGGGATTGATCTACCAAATTGTCTTTATTTGCTTCATTTTTCACGTCGTGATTTTGTAACTGTTGTGCTTGTCTGTCTTGTTGCATAATTCCCTCCTTTTAGGTTAGGATTCCATATCAGCCGACAAAAATACCATGATTAAGTAAAAAGGAAAAGTATTAAAAAAAAACTACAGACCGGAATTATTTCTTACTTTTCTTCATAGACGGAATATCCGGTGGGTGGAAGCGTTACCGATGCTGTATTGCACTGACAATAAATGATGTTCTCTGTTGCATTATCCTGAGCAATAGTTGTTGTTGGGGATGGAACGTTACCATTTGTTGCCTGGGCATGGGCCGGCAGAATGATACTCTCAACCACTGGTTTGCTCCACTTACCGGACAGGGCAAGCACGCCGGCAACAGCACCAGCGGCTGCAATATTTTTCATAACCTCACGACGGGAAGGATCGATTTTAGTTTTCCTGGTTCCTGGTACTTCTCTATCCGGCAAGGAACTCCTCTTGTTCTTATCCTCCACCATACTCTCTACCTCCCTTCCGAATAATTTGTAAAAGGTGTTGAAAAGAATCGGCAAAGAGTTAACAAAAACAGTGACATAAAGCACAAAAGCCTCTATAATGGTTGAAAATCCTAACCAGGGAAA
>JANTGH010000095.1 GCA_024763055.1 Desulfobulbaceae bacterium | reverse complement strand
ATTATCCCTGGATTCCGGCTAAAAACATGCCGGAATGACGAATCGCCTATTAATTTATTGCCATAACAAGTCGAATTTATTAGTAAAATAATAAGTCAGCGAAAGTTGAGTTTATAACAAAAGTGGACTAACCAGGAAAGTACAAAACATATTTGGAACATACTGGATAGTTACCACTAAATCTAGAGTTTCAAGCCGGAGTTTGTCGATGTCAACAAAAAATAATCCAACCATGAGTCAGACTTCACCTTCTTCTTTAGATATCTGGATCCGCTGGGGAAAAGAACATTTATTAAACGGTACAGTACCCAGGGACGCTGTATCAGAACAAGACTTTAATCTCTCCCGCAAGGATATAGGGCCAAATGATCTTGACAAACAGTTTACGACTTTTTCAACTCAGATCCATGAAGCGGTCGAGGAGCTTAAGGCGGAACTAACCCTTGATATTGAACCCCAGATGGCAAACCCTGATCATCCCGGCCATTATTTTTACAACTATATAAGGCAATATATCCATAATCTTGACCAGTTAATTTACCTGAATCATGCCCTGCACCATTTTGGGCCGATTACCCAAAACCATGATCTTCAGGAAAAAGCAAGACGGCTTGTTGATTATATCATCGAAGCGGATCTGCCGACTCATCGGCTCATTCCTTTAAATTTTGAACGACGTAAGGCCCTATCCATTATCCCGGAATCATACCATTATTTTTTCCCATGGTACTCATTGTGGAGTGACTTGCCGGAAAACGCTCTGACTTTAATAGTCAAACGCCTGATCGGCAATCCGACAAACATGCTAGATGATGATCTCCGCAGCCTTTGGAACGAAATTCAGACAGACGAGCCGCTTTACGACCAGATTACCGGGCAGGTTGCCGCGACAAAAAACCAGGCTATCAATAAGTTCGAAGAACAATTTGACCGGATTGCCGCTGAGAATCCAGGCATGATAGTGAGCGTCACCGGAGCCAGCCCTCTATCCTGCAGTTCCTGGGATGATACCATTCCAGCCGTTGATGTTGCCGCAATTAAGTCGCGAATGCCCATCGGTCTACATCTGGCGGGTTCAGCACAAGATTTCAGCCAGAAAAATTCCGAAGAAACTATAGAAACAGCAATCTTCCTGAAAAATGGCGACAATCTGCACGGACCGTTGCGTGTGACTACTACACTTATCTATAAAAATAAAAACGAAAACAGGATGACCATCAGCGGAAAAATCGATTGTCCGGATATAAATTCCCTGGGATCTCCGCTTTCAACCGCTTGTTTTTACCAGGAAATTTCAAATAACCTCGTAAAGGCAAAAAAACTCGATTTTGCCTGGCAGGACAAGATTTTCACCGCTGTCTTTGATTCCTCGAAGACCGATGAAGATTTTATCCTTAACTTTGTCTTCCATTTCGAGGAAAACTCTGGGGAAAAATAAATTCATGGAACCTGATGTCTGGAAAATTTTCTGGTTTAACAAAAACAGACCGGAAATATTAGTCGATCTGCTTGGCTCACTCGGACGGCTCCCCTGGCCGAAGTCTCCTGCTGAGACCCAAAAGATCAGAGAACAAATCCATCAAGTTCTGCCGGATTCAAAAAACTTCGTCGATATCTCTATCCTGTCCTCCTTTCTCCTCCAAAAACGCCGCTTATCTGCTGATTTAAAACAATGGATAAAGTCGGATCTTCTTCCCGGATGTATGCTCAATATAGAGGCTGATCATGTTTTCGCGACCCGCTGGCAGGCGATTCCCGTTGCGGTAGCCAAAAGTCACGGTAATAATGGCCGACTTTTTTATGTAATCACTGGGAAAAGACCAAAATCAAACTCTCAATATCCTTTGTGGCTGGATGAGGTGTTCGCTTATGACACCATGCAAGCTGTCGATCTGGCATTAAAAACAGCAAGCCAACACCTGAACCAAAATGAATCACCCTATTTCTTTCCTCTCCTGCCAAGGATCGGAGAGCCTATCATCCAGGGACGCTCACTGGCTCTGCCTCTGACATTAATAGCCAGGGCCGTTCTTGAAGACAAAAAATTTTCACCATACCTGATCGCCACCGGAGATATTGCTCGTAACCAAAAAGATCTAGTTCCGGTCAGTGGAATTGCCGTCAAGGCAGAAGCTGCCAGGGACAAAAACTATACCATGTTGATCCTGCCGCAAATCAGCGCCAATCTAATCGGCGCCCCCAGAGGGATAGAAATTGTCCCGGTGAAAACCCTGGACGAGGCCTGGATGTGGGCCAATATTTATTCCCCCGGCAATGAAGATGAGCTGCGAAGACTGCAGTTGGCCATGACAACCCCGGCAGATTTTGTCAATAACAGCGACGGGCTCTCTCTTCTCTGCCTGCAATGGCTGGCGGATTCTCCTCTTGGGCGGGATTTTTCAGCCGTTATCAGAAAAGATTTAGTTTTGTTATCAAAATTCACCGGATCTTTGCAAAAAAGTATCAACTTGTCGTCAGGAGATTATGGCAGGGCCACGGCTCTTGCCTCTCTCTGTTCGAATGAAAGAGATGTGAATGAGATGTTCGCGACTGACCCGTTGGCTGGACTTGAATGGTGCGAGGGTAATTTGGCTCTCTCCTGCCACTGTGGAAACGGCAGGGAGGAGCGCCGCTGGTATAAACGAGGCTGTAATCATGAAGCAGTAATAGTCAAAATGCCGGGCGGGGCAGAAAAATTACGTCATTTCAAGGCCCGCTACGAGGGGGTTGCCCTCCGGCACAACAGGTATCATTTTGAACCGATACTGCCAAAAGAGTATAACGAGGCTCTAAACAGACAGGAAAAAATATATGAAACAAACAGGGAAGACGGCTGCACAAAGGATAGAGTTCTGGGGACAATATACGGTACAATCGCCCAAAATTACGCCTTCTGCGGCCCGCAATACATTGAAAAAACATTGAAATTTTCCCGCAGGGCCTGCGAGGTTTTTTCTGATGGCCAGGATCTGCGGCAGCAATACTCTTACCGTCTTTTCGCCTTGTTGGATTGTAAGGGCAAATACGAAAACGAAATATGCCGAAATTTTCTTGATTCCATAACAAAAACATCATTTTCCGCTCTCAAGGAGCCTGCCGCGTTAAATATATTCTCACAATTAGCCCTGTTGCGGATGCTTATCCAAATACCCGCCCGGCTGCCGAGGGAATTTGAGGCAAGAGCAGTGGAGGACTTTTTCTCCTCTTTTTCACGGCAAAACTTCCGCCAGATAATACAGACGCCCCCCAATATTCATCCCTGGCAGCTCTGGTGCTATAATCTCGGCAGACTTGCCGGAAATTTGAATAAAACAGAATTATCATACAAGGCGTGGCAACAGAGTATTGAACTCTGTATGGCGGGCGGCGAGATCATGCAGGTCATGGCCCTTATGCCATTAGCAGAACTATGGCATAATGATCTCCTGAAAAACGAACAGCTAAAATCAGCCGGACAATTACTGGAACTGTCAAAAGATGATAATTTTTTTCACCAGCCGCATTTCGCCGGGCTGCATAGCTGTACCACAATTACTGAGGCGCTGACAGCCGTAAAGAATAATACAGCGAAATATTTTCCATTTAATTATCGGTGATCTGTCACTTTATGGGGAATTTTACAGACTTTGATCAAGAAAAGCTGATAATAAAATGTAACTATTCAGGTAGGGACGAAAAACTTTCATAACCACAGTTCTGTAACTGTTCAGATGTGCTTTAAAGGAAAAATAATGAAACAATTCTACATTTTTATTGATGAAACAGGTTCATTTTCATACTTGGACAAACCAGGTAATTGCTTTATTGGGGGCTGGGTATGCCAATGTGATAAGATACCAAAAAACTTTGATAAAAGACTTCGTGTTCTACTGCAAGAATGTGTAGAATGGTTCAACGACAAGCAGTATGCCAGCAAGAAATTAAAATACCCTGAGGATATGCATTTTATGCCCCTGCATACCCCGGCTTCCCGAAGAAATAAATATGACCAACACATCACCGTCACACCGGATCAAATTCAGCCATTTTTCAAGGCTGTATTTGAGGCCATAAAACCATCGACGGCCCTTGTCTTCCGCTCATTTGGTTTACCGGTCATTATACCCCATGAACAGGCCGCTTATACTGAAATATTACGAAATACCCTTCTGCAACTGGTCAGCAATAAAATATTTTCTACAGCTACCTCACTGAAAATTATAATCGCAAGTCGACGAACAGCTGAGCTTCTGGGCTATAGCGGCAAAAAAGATCCGAAAAAGTACGAAAAATACCTTGCCGACAATTTGGCAAGAGAAATCCAGCGAACACGAAGCGTCAAGAAAAAAAAGATAGAAATTTCCTTTGCCAGCGCCCGAAAAAATCCGGGACTGATCATAGCCGACTTTTTCTGCGGCGCCATGAAAAAAAATAATTATCTCAACAAGGTTGAGATCAATCCTGACATCTATTCATTTGAGGCGGGTTATCGCTTGATCAATTTACCAACCCAAGAGCAGCTTTCCTATATGTGCCGCCACAATCCAGTTGCTGCCCTTGAGCATGGCATTCAGCTCTATTGCGGCCAGTCCCCCACCGCCATTAAAACTAAGGAGAAGCTGCTTGACCGTCTCAAGAATATATACGTAACCCTGACAATGGACCAAAAGGAGGTTTTTCTGCGCAGTATTGGCGAATACCTGGAAAATAATCTGACTCAGAAGGCAACCAGATATCTTTTTCTGAACCAAGGTTATGAGATCATTAAAGCCTTACGTTACATGATCCCCGACGAGGCCAGTCGTATGCACCGCTACGAGCTTCGCATCGCAGCTGGTCTTGGTCTCCAGAACATCAGGATAGCCAGCCATCAGGGCAGGTGTGATCATTCGCTCATCAAGAAGCATATTGCCTTTCTGGGGCAGTGGGCTCACCAAATATTCAGTAATCGTTTGGAGTATATTCAGCACTTGGTGGATACGTCCTTAATGGCAGCGCAATTAGAGGATTTCAATCAGCTTCACTTTGCTCAGGTTGAGACCACCCTTACTCCTGTTCGGAAACTCTATGACGATATCTTCAAGGCAACCTCCGCCACGGCGGGGCAAGTTCAATATGATGAAAATTACGCGAAATTAGAAGGAACCTACGCCCAGATGTGCGGTTTTCTCTATGATCTCACCGGCCAGGAACACTATTATCAACTAGCCGAAGAGGGCCTGAAAAATGATATTGCCGCCTGTCGGCCCGAAGATCATGTCTGGGAACAGGGCATGGGGTTTCTTACCGCGCTCTATTGGAAGAGGCAGGATCTTGCCAAAACCAGGGAACAGTTCTGTCTTGAGATCGGGGCGGATGCGGACATAAAATCAAATCTCTATCATCTTGGTCATATCCCCTATGACCAGGAGGAAAAAATATTTTTCCTCCTTCATCACCTCTATCTTTGCGCCTTGGCACAACGAAATGACGAAGTGATAAAAGGACTTGAAGGAATGCGGGATCGTGTGTTGAACAACCGTAGAATTTCTTCTTACCCTATGATGCTGTCGGCTAAGTGGTTGGCTGTTCTTTTGATGGTGGGAAATAAGGCTGACAAGGCCATAGAGCTGCTTGAAAAGGCAGCGGCAACCCCATTCAAGGGAGATGACTTCACCTATGGCTTTATCCGGTTGCCTATCAAGATACTTCTTCATCAATGCAAAGTAAAGTTGGGGAAAAGCACGGAGTTCAACCTGCAAACTAATATCGACATCCTGGATCAGCAAAACCCTGGAACCAAGGCCCAACTGGAAAAACTTGGTGTGAATAAATTTTCCGGTGTCCCCAAGGACTGGGACAGCTATGCCGTGGCCTCATTTCCGCCATATTATTACGCCTGAAAAAGGAGATCAGTGTGAGCGGTACAAGTATCATGACCCACGTAGCCGATAATATACAAAATGCTTATTCACCTGAGGTTATTTTCAAAAAATTGCGTCTTGGCATATATCATTTCAACTTCGACATCACGTCCGGTGCAGGGCAGCCAACCCCATCCGCCTGGCGCGGTGTCATGGGTTGGGCGTTACAGGGCCGGAGCTGCCGGGTGGCGTGGGAAGACAGGGATTGCCAGAGCTGCCGCTATGCCGATACCTGCGCCTATTATTATCTTTTTGAACAGAGAACCAAGATCAGTGGTTTGCATTTTCCGCCCCGTCCTTATATTCTGAATGTATTACCGGGCCGGGCCGGAGCTGTCCGCCTGGAGATTAAACTCTGCAATTTTGCCGCCGAGCTGGTTAATGATCTCGCAGCAGCCTTGACCGAGGCCGCGCCCAGGGGTATTGACGCCGCCGGGCAAAAGATACAGGCGGAACTCTGTCGTATTGAACAGATCCTCCCCAAGGGGAAACGGACGGTTCTCTATAACAGGGGCCGGAGAGTTCCTGTACAAAATACTGCCTACCCCCTGGGGGACTATCTTGACGCGGCGCCGAGTGATTCAGCCTGGGAAATCCGGATTTTGTCGCCGCTTCGGCTGCGCCGCAAGCAGCAATATCTTCATTGTATCGACTGGCCCCATGCCTTTCAGGGATTGGCCATCCGAATGAGCGCCCTTAATGTTATGAACGGCGGCAGCCGTGTGGATAAACAGCTCTGGCAGAAAATGATGATTTTTTTTGCCAGAGCTGAAGTCAGCAAAGAGGATATGAATTGGCGTGACTGGCGTAGACGTTCTAACCGTCAAGGGCAAATCATCCCCATGGGCGGGTCAACCGGCAGGATAAAACTGCGTCATTCTGAAGAAAGCCGCGCAACCTGGTGGCGCTGGTGGCGGACAGCGGAACTTTTTCAACTTGGCAAGGGGACAACCATGGGCAACGGCAGGATAGTTGTACATCCACAATCAGCAAGCAAAAGGACTGCGTTATGAAATTTCCAGTAACCGTGTCATTAAAGGCACAAACCCCTTTATGGACGGGGGGAGCGGACAAAGACAAAATGACCTGTTTACGGGCCACCTCTATTCTCGGCGGACTGCGTTTCTGGAGCGAGTCCCTGCTGCGCTCCCTGGGGTATCCTGTCTGTTATGAACAGGATCGTTGCATTCAAGATCAAGATAAGCCCCTAGTCTGTTCCTGCTGCCGTCTTTTCGGCTGCACCGGCCTGAGCAGGGCCTTCAGCCTGAAAGTGGAGGATAACGAGGCGTTAAAATTTTCCAAGGGAAGAAAAATTATCTTTCGACATCTCCAACACAGAGATAGACTCCCAACCTGGTTTTTGAAGCCCGGCATCCAGGCAGGTCATACCTTTAAACTGCGGCTGACGCCGTTACGGCCGGCAGATAATCAGGACACGGCCTTGGCCGCCCTCTACCTGTTGATCCACTGGGGCGCCCTGGGGGCTCAGGATCAGTATGGCTATGGCTTTGTCGCACCTGTTGACGAAAATGCAGATTTTTTTGAAAAGGTGCGGAAAATCACTCTTCAGGAGGACTCACCCAGGACAACTGATAAGGAAAACCACCGGGTCAGCCGTCCGGATCTACGGGATTTTTTCTTTTTTAGCGGCAAAATTAAAGAGAGAAACGATCCGGTGTTTAACGACATCATCAGGAATGGCGGCCAATGTAATTATCCCGATGATGTACCCATAGAACTCCGCTGCGCGGTACGGAGTCGCTTACGGCCCCAAAATGGCAACCGGCAAGCACAAGAGCTTCGCCACCAGTTCTGCGGCAATGTTATGGGTGGGACGTCCCATGGCAGCCGTTATAACCTGACTCAGCTCAATGGGAAAATTTACGGCTGGGGCTGGTATCCCCGTAACAAAAAACAAAACGCTGATCGAGACCAGTGTCTTAATGCCTTGCAAGAAGAACTTGGCCGGATCTGTACCGCTACCAGGTGGAAGGAGTTTGACAGCCAGCGGGATAATGAGTCATCGGCGGAATGGAACATGTACCTGAACGAACTGATCGCCAATCCGTGGCGCTGACATGTAAATAGAGGAGAACCATCATGAAACATGATTTTCTGGCTGCCTGCTCCATAGCCGATGAAGATGAAACCTGTATCGACCAGGTGGTGAATGCTCAACAGGATTATAAAATTTTAAACCAGGCGGATTGGACGACAAGATCCCAGGTACTGGCAACCGGACTTGCTGATGTTGAAAAAAGATTTGGCCCGTTTAAAAAAGGAATGCCTACCAACTCATTGAGTGACCTGATAAAGAACGGCCGGTATGGAAATAGAAATATTTCATCAATAGGCGGCTATCCGGAGATAATAAAGCGCCAAAGAGGATTACCTGATCAGACTGGGCTTAATATCACCTCCTTCTGCGCCCCTGCAGATGACTGCCTGGAGCTTCTGCCCGACGGCTCGGCCCTGGTACAGATAGAGATGGAATTAACCCGTCCTTTCCACTCCAGGGATGACCAAGCCTTCTACCCCCACGAAAATCCACTGAAACGGGAGTGGGTTTTCGGTAAACCATACCTTGCCGCCAGCGGTGTCAAGGGGCTCTTACGCTGGGCCTGGCGGATGATTCATGACAATAATGCCAATCATGATTTTGATTTTGAAACCACCATCTTCGGCCCCCGCAGTGAAGATATGAATGATGATAACGCTCGGCAGGGCTGTCTTTACACCTGGCCCCTGTTCTGGCAGGGCAAGGTCGGCCTGGAGGTTATCAATGCCCAGAACCGTGACACCCTGGCCGGCTCCACCCCGGTTAAATATGAAGTCGTTGAAGACGGCGCCACCGCAATACTCCATATCCTGCTGATGAATCGAGGCATGACTGCCAGGGAAGAGTTTATCCGCCAAACGGTATTGCCGGTCATGGACTCGCTGCATTGCCTGCTGACCACAGGCGGGCTTTCCGCCAAAAGAAGCGCCGATTGGGGCAGCGTAAAAACAATCAGCACAAAAATATGCGTGGCTGGAATTCAAGACCAGGAAGAAGACGAAAAGGCAAGAATAGCCGCACTCGCCGCTGAAGAAGCAGCCCGAAAAACAGCGGCCCAGGATCGTAACTGGGCTGAGGTACTTGATTCAAACGGCAACCTCAAGCCTTCTGATGATCCTGTTTATACGGCCAGCAAGCTGAGCGAACTTACCGGAAAATCTAAAAAATATGTGCGTGGCAAAAAACGGGACAAGGCTTTTAAAACCCTCCAACGCTTACTTAAAGAACGCCAGCAGCAAAAAAAAGGGAAATCGGCACAAGGCTGCATCAAGCCAGCGCGGGAAGAGACCCTCAGGAGGCCAATCTTGCGTACAAAGCTCGACTCCCTGCCGGAGCTGCAGAAAAAACTCCAGGTATGGCTTGATAAGGAGGGTACATATAATGAATAGTAAAGAAATCAGCCGCTTTATTCTTGCGGCGGAGATCCTTGCCCTTCTGCATGATATAGGCAAATTTACCAGCTCTTTTATCCTCGGCAACGGTAACCGCACTGAACTGCACACCAGGGATTTTCGCAAACAGGAAAATAATTTGTGCCATAATAATTTGCTTGATATTCTGGCTACACAGATAAAAATGTGCACGCCGGATAACCAGAATCAGATCAAGGCTCTGGGCGACCTGCAATGCTGGCATCATTATCTCGCTGGAGACCTTAAGAACTATTTTCTTAAGGATAAAAATAAAAAACTTCCGTTGCTTCTCTACCTGATGATGTATGCCGACACCATTGATTCAGCCAGCAGTAAAGGAGGGGCCCATTTTTACGCAAAGGGACGAAGCCCGCGTATTGATCTCGGCAAAGGAAATCAAGGTAAAAAATTTCATATTGCCACTCCTTTTGGCGAAGAAGAGATCAGCCTTTACGAAAATGATGCCGTTGCCTCAGAGCGTATAGATAAACAGGCAGCAGACTTCCAGGAAGAACTTGCTGAAATATTAAAAAATTTCGATCCAGCTGATTATCAAAAACTTCTCAAAGTTCGCGGTGCGCTTATTGAACTTATGGAAAGCGACTTGGCCGGGGGGCTGGCCGAGACCCGCATCCCCAACAACGATGTTACCCTCTGGCAGCACAGTTCATCCACCGCCGCCCTGTTCAAGGCCATGCTGGCCGGACACCTGTTGAACAACAATTATGACTATTGCGACAAGGAAGGCAACCTGACCCATTACAAGGAGAAACTGGCCATTATCGGTTTCTGCTGGAGGGAGGATGATCTCATTGCGCGCAGCTTTCGGGCTGCGGAGATACTGGGCCGCCGTAAACGGTTGGATGACGCGGTCGGGACGATCAAGGAGTATTTGGAGACCGAACTCTGTCTGGGCAATGAAATCTATCGCAACCGGGACGGCATCTATTTCCTGATACCGGCATTAACGGAGAATATACGCCCCATATTCACCAAGTCGGAGGGGGACAAAGATAAAAAACCTTTCGCAGAGCTAATTGATACCATCCTCAACGGCAGCAACGGACTCGATGGTGAACTGCATTGGCAGTGCCGCTGCCAGGCTATAGGTCAGCAGATCACCCGCCTGCCGGAGGTCATGGCTGGCGACAAAACAGAGATTCTTGCCTCTGGACCCAAGACGCCCAGCTGGCTTAGCGATTGGCAAGAAAAACCTCGCAAGGCGGTCTGCCCGCGCTGCGGCCTGCGACCGGTTGCTATGCCCATGATCACCAGCGGCAGTGAAGGGGACGCGAAAGAAAACATCTGTTCCCAATGTTCCAAAATGCAGAAAGAAGGCGGCCAATACCGTAATGCGCTTAAAAACGGCGGAGTCGCTATTCCGTCAACAAAAAAGAAACAACGCCGCCGACTCACCGGCGGCGAGGAGGGGTGTCAGTACCTGACCTATGATTTTGATAAACTTATAGAAAACAGCGGAGATTCCGGCGGTGAGACAGGCAGCCGTCTGGCCCTGATCCAGGGGCTGGTTGACCTGCGTCCCTTTTTCTCCGGCACGGCCTTTGCCGCAATGTTGGCCGCTGAACCCGGTCGTTTTTCCGGCAATGGCGGTAAAAAAGATAAGAGCTGTGAAATGGAGAGCTGGCAAAAGATGCTTACCTGCGCCAAAACCGCTTGGGACAAATGGAAAAAAGAAAAACCAGATACAAAAAACCTCCACACCATCCAGCAGATTTTTCACGACAGCCGCATGGGCACCATGGACGATGGCCGGGCTGATGGTAACAATGCGGCGGAAAAGGGAAGAAATTATTTACAGGATACTGTTCTTAAAGCCCCGTTTCCCGATCATCTAAAGGCTGAGCATGACCGATTGGTCAATTACGCCCTGCGCAAGCATCCAGCGCCTTCGAGACTGGCCCGGGTCTGGAATGACACCCTCTCTTTCTGTATCTATCCGATGGCCTGGTGTGAGATGAACAAAATAAGTTATACCACTGTCTCCCTTGATCCCGGTTGTTTCATGATTCTGACTGCGGCTCGTCATGCCGAAAATTTACTGGCGGCCATCTACGAGGAATACAGCCGACGCTACGGACGGGTGCGCCATCATCTTGCTCTCCATTTTTCCGCCACGGTTTTTTATCATAAATCACCGCTTTATATCGCCATTGACGCTGCCCGCCGTTTTGCCGATATCGGTCTGCGCCGTTCCCGTAATTATGTCTGGTGGAAGGTCTGTGCCATAGGGGAAGATGACGACAGGATTGATCTTAAACTTGAAACCAGCCGGGGGCGCCGGGTGGTCTTTTCTTATCCCGGAAATTTACCAAACGGAAATGAAGACCTCTTCTACCCGTGGTTCTGGGAAAAAGATCATCCCCATCATCCCCAGCATATAAGCACACTCAAGAAGGGAGATTCCATCGCTGTTCATCCCGGCAGTTTTGATTATGAGGTTCTGGACAGTACCACCAGGCGCTACGATATCAGAATGGAAAGGGCAGGGGTAGGCAGGCCGCATTCCACCTGCCGTTCTCCCGGCCCGCGTCCCTATCCCCTGGAGACCATTGCCCGGTGGCAGCGGCTACAACCGATCCTGGCCGGAGTGGAAACCTCCCAGTTGAAGAATATGCACGAATTGCTGGCCCGTCTCCATCAGGACTGGAATATCCCTGGCACCTGCGATGACGGCAGCGCCATGAAGGGAGTCGCTGCGGATATTGTCCGCAATATCCTGGGAGAGGCGCACTGGTCAAAGCAGGGCCGGGTCGTCCACCAGATGGCCTGCGACGGCAGCCTTTTTGATCTTTTAGAATGGTATTTTCTGATTAATAAATAGGATGTTGCATCGTTTTATACGCAATCATAAGATAAGGAGATTAGGATGAAAGAGCAAATCCATACCTGTTACGCAATTACCTCTGATCCGCTGCATATCGGCGCTGGCGGCTACCGCCTTGGCCGGGTTGATAACACCATTGTCCGGGAGCCGGGCACCAACCTTCCTAAGATTCCCGGTTCTTCCATCTCCGGGGTCTGCCGCAATTACGCGATTTACGGCCTGCCGGAAGCGGAAAGAAAAGAGGCCGCAGAATGTGCCACCAGGAAAGGCCCTGATAACAAACCGGCAAGAGACCAGGGAAACTGCGGTCGGTGTGCCATCTGCAATACCTTTGGTTTTGCCTCGCCGGACAGCGATATCGGCAACCGGATCGGTCGGGTCAAATTTTTTGACGGTCGTATCCTGGCCTTCCCGGTTCGAACCATGACCGGCCCCGTCTGGATCAGTACCGCATATCTTTTGGGCAGCCGGGAAAACCCTGCTAATGAGCAGGTACTTGTCAATTTTGACCTGCCCGGCGCCGATCAATCGGGTATGGGCAAACTCAATCTTGGCTGGCTCTATATAGAGTCCCGAAAAGCGGAGTTCTCTCTGCCCGAAACAGTTATCAACGACAAAACGGGTAAAGTGATAAATGAACGGCTTGTACTTGTCCCGGAATGGCTCTTTGCGGAACTCGTCAACTCCAACCTGGAGACCCGAACCTCGGTTGCTATTGACTTTGACACCGGTGCCGCCAAAAGCGGCCAGCTCTTCACCTATGAGGCCATCCCCCGAACCGCGCTCTTCTCTTTTGATATTGTGATCGACAGCCACCGCTGTTCCGATGACTGGCCGCCGGCCAAGGTGGCGACGATTGTCAAAAACGGCTTGGCACTCTTTGAAACACTGGGCGCCGGTGGTATGAATACCAGGGGGTTCGGGCGCTTGAAGGTATCCGGCCTGGAGGAAATGACCACAACAGATGCAAGTGCGGAAGGAGGTGCGGCATGAGCATAGTTAATCTCGAACCCTTATGCGCTAAATACGGCCGCGAAATCATTACCGGACAACCTGATTTTACCAGCCAGGAGAATGTGGTCACCAGATCCCTGGCCGTGCTGGCGGAAAACGGGCTATACGGAATGATGATCTATCTGCTTACCCAGGATTTTGGAAAAAACACTGTCGCCCCCAGGCTGCGGGAACTCTGGCTGGAACTCGGGCTCATCCCCGATATCACCAAGATGAAAAAAGAGGACATGGCCCAGGCGGTGCAGGGTCTTGCCGATAATCTGCCGAAACTGATTCTGGCCAAACAGGTAACGGAGAGCGCTCTGATTTTCGCCCGTTACCATGCAAAGGCTCAAATAAAGGCGCCGACACAGGGGGGAGAATCATGAGTAGATGGCATGCCTTCCAGATAACCGTTACCTTGGGCAGTGATTTGCATTGCGGTGATCTGCCCCTGGGTTTTGTGGCGCGAACTCACCCATATGTACCGGCCCATATTCCCTGGTACGCAGCGGTGGCCGCCCTGATACGGTTATCAGGGAAAGACAATAAATTTACCGAGTATAGTAAGATGGAAAACCGGCTGGATCACTGTCTGCGGTTTTCGCCCTTTTTTATAATGGAGGATGGGAATCTTCTACTCCCCTGGGATGATGAAGATAAAAGAAATATCCAGAACAACCATCTTGACGGCCAATACGGGGTCAGTCTTTCCTATGGCAGCCGCAGCGCCTTAAAGAACCGGCTCTTTGAGATGGAGACAATTACTGCGGTTTCCAGAAATAGTCAGCCGGCCAGGTTGCGGGGCATCTGTTTCACAAAGTCGGGAGAACAATATTTTGACAACTCAGGGAAAATTTTTTCCGGAACCACCCTTCAGGAAATCATCGGCAAGAGTCTCTGGGGAGGGCAGCAGAACAAAGGTCTTGGTTGTCTGGCTCAGGTGGAAATAGCCGACTTCAAGGATAACCAGCATGGGTTGTTTGGAAGCATGACTGATGATCGTGGAGATTATCCGCAGATTGCCATATCCGCCGGAAAAAATATCGCCTACCCACTGCTTTATAATCATGATACCAAGATTGACATGATTCAGGGACGACTTGCACCCCTTACTGGCCGCCGGTTTAAAAAAAACAAGGGGCCGGGGCTGCAAGCGGAATCAGGGGTTGTTATCTGGCGATCAGGATGGCACTTAAACAAATCCCACAGCACTATCAGCCTGTCAGACAGGCGCTTCGGCACCATTGAAGACGGTTGCCGCTGATTAAGCATCGGAATTCACCATGATTCACCTGTAGGAAAATGGAAAAAACTGGCCTGGTTGTTTGTAAATCTGGCGCAGGGCCTGGTTTGCCGGTTGCTTAAATAAAGGG
>JANTGH010000094.1 GCA_024763055.1 Desulfobulbaceae bacterium | reverse complement strand
CTTTTTCCCTGATGCCGGCAAACTTTTCTCCGCCCCAGTCACGAATACTGTCAGCCTCGGCCTCTGCATGCAGTTGCAGCCAGCGCTCACGCAACTGCATGCTCAGCGCCCGGGCCTTTGCATCAAAAGGTACCTTGGGTTCCGGTACCTCTTTTTCTTCCAGGGTATAGTCGACGGTTCCGGCCTGTTGCTGCACAGGGGATGCCTCTTTTTCCGTCTGAGAAAAAAGAAAAAAACCGGCCAGGCCAAGCAAAACAAACAGGATAACGACTACCGGGAAAATAAACGACGGCCTTCCCCGGCTCGGCACATTCTGTCCCGCGTCCGGAGGAGTTAGCGCTGGTCCGCCCTGTTTCTTATCCCGTGATATGGGTTCTGTATTCACTGGGAATTTCCCGACAAATCGTCGTGTTGGTTTTTCAAGGTCACGGAATCAACATGCGGCTCTTCCTGTCCGGAAAAATTATCTTTGTTTTCCATAACCATGCCTGTTTCCCGGGCATACATAGTACGAAGCAGTTGCCGCCAGCGGGTGTACTGCTGTTCGGCCGACCCGGTCAGGCGGATGGTTTCTCCGTTGACATCGACAACAAGGGGCTCGGCCTCCGCTTTAAAGGAGGTATCGAGTTCCTCAATGGCCTCCTTATTTATTTCGGTCTCCTTACCTTTCTGGTAGCCGGAATAGACCGCCGCCGCCCCGCCCATAATCATCACATCCCGAAGAGATCCGGTCCGATTGACGACATCACTGTCCCCGGCCGCTCCGATGGCAATGGCGCCGACTATGGCGGCAACACCGAGGATCTGCCGGGTCAGGGCCTGTCGCTCCAGCTCGCGCATGGTCGATACCTCTTCGCCACGAAACCTGCGCCAATCAGTATACGGTTCCCAGAGATCACGATAGTAAGCATTATAATAGCCGTTAATGGCATCAACCAGCATGTCATCACGGACTCGCAGTTTACGCACCCGCTCAAGCATGGGATCATCGCGGGCAGGAAGACGAAGAATCTGATAACGGCCCGATGCATCCTGTTTAAGATAGTTCTTGAAGGCATCCGGGGCCATGGTTTTCGCATACCGCAATTCAGCCACCCGGCGAATTTCTTCAATCTCTGCCGGCGAAAGTTTGCCCCGAAAGACGGCCAGGTCATTGGCAATTGACGTAAAAAGATCCTGAAAAATATCTTTCTGTTCCGGTTCAGTTAAAGCCCGTTCAGAGGGCCGTGCCGTTTCCGCATAGGTTTTCTTGAACCAGACCCGACCGGTGGCATCTACGGCTTCGATAGTCACTGCACAACTCTCGCCATCCGAATATTCAATCCGGCCGCGTACCAGTACATCAGCGCCGATATCATCATCGGGGACAACCCGCACCATTCCCCAGTAACCGGTATCCTGAAGGGTATATTTCAGGTGGACGGGAAAAAATCTGGCCTCGGCATCCCGAATCTCGGGGGAAAGCCCCCGTCTCTCCTTCGGGTCTTCGGGCAGGGACCCGGGATCCAGTACCTTAAGAGATATATCCAAAAGCTCTGAGGGCTCCGGTTCATGGTCCATGACCAGCGGCGTAATTCCATGTTCTACCTGGGTTCCCGGGATCCGGGCGCAGCCTCCAATTAGAAAAAGAAAAACGGCCATAAGAAAAAAAGACCTGAAGCGCAATATATCATGCCTAAACATCACAGACCTTCCTTGTATTTTCTATATTCCTGCCAGAGTTTTTCTTTCAACTCGGGATCAGTCTCTTTTTCCGCCGCCTCACGCAGCTGCCGGGCAACAATATCATCATCAGCGTGCAGCCTGTCACTGCCGGCACCGTTGACACTACCGGATTGTGCCTGACCATGCGTCCCGGAGGCTTTTGCTCCGGCGGTTGCCTCCCGACCATTCTTCCTCTGCCCGGCTGCCTCTGATGTCTGTCCCTGCTTCTGCCCCTCAGCCGTCCGGCCACCTGAAACTCCGGAGGCGGAACCATTTCCCTGCTCTTCCTGCTGCCGGCCATACCCCCCCGCGCCGCCGGATGCCGCGGAACCTCCGGACTCACGCTGTCTGGGCTGGTGGGCCGCAATTCGTTCCTGCTCTTTAAGCAGCATTTCATCAAACTCACCCAACGATCCATTAAGCTGCTGGTCAAGATCAGCCAGTTTTTCATCCACAGTCGTAGCGTTTACCCGTGGCAGTTTGACCGGTTCCTCCGGACAGGGAAGATCAACCACAGCCGACCGACCGACACGCTGTACAAGCTGCTCGCAGTACTCACGATTCCGGTCTCGCAAATAATCAATAAAAATCAAAAGCTCCCGTTCTTCCCGATTGGAAATGTTTTTCGCTCTTTTCCTGAGTCCAAGAGCTTTGCGAATATTGTTTTGTACCCGGTCGAGGGCCAAAACGTTTGCCCGCAGCCGTTCCATTGCATCTGTCTGCTGCGCCGCCTGGACACCACCGGGCGACAACAAGCCGCTAAATAAAAATAAAAAGAATAAAGAGGGAAAAAAACGCATAACTGTCTCCGGAAGAGATTGTTCCGCCTGAATTCAGGTCCTTGGTAATAGTAAAGCAGGGCGCTATGAAGAGCAATGAGAAAAATTATCGGTATACAAAAGAGGAAAAACAGATAATCGAAAAATAAAAAAATTATTATCCTGTAAAATTAAAGAGTTAGCCAAGACCATCAAGCACAGGCTGCCAATTAAGTGATCGGGATTCAGTGTAATCGGGAAGAAGGAGAATCGGACAGGAAAAACCATAAGTACGCACGGCCCGTTCCATCACTTGCCTGGAATCCCGGACAATCTCAAGTGGGTTATCCCCATACAGGTTGTACACCAGGCCCAGTAGCCGCACGCCGCGCTTCTTAATGGCCTCAAGGGACAACAGGGTATGGTTGATGGAGCCGAGACGCGGCATGGTTACCAGAATTATCGGATAGCCGCATTGATGAAAATAGTCGAGCTGGAGCAGGTCCTCACGAAGCGGGACCAGCAACCCGCCCGCCCCCTCGATCAGCAGATAGTCATGGTCAGCGGCAAGGGCTTCCGAGGCCCTGTTGATTTCCGAGGGCTCAATTTGACGGCCGGCAAGCTCGGCCGCAAGATGGGGTGAGCCCGGGAAGGGAAGGCAGTAGGAACAGGTCAACCCCCGCTCGTCATAATCATTCCAGGACGTTGCCATCAGTCTGCGATGGAGCAGAATGTCCTCCGGTTTGCCGCTGCAACCCGTCTGGACGGGCTTCTGGGTAATGGCCGAATCTCCCCGGGCACGAAGAAACTCAGCCAGCAAACCCGTGACAACCGACTTGCCCACTTCGGTATCTATGCCGCAAACCGCGATACTTATATTTTTCATAATGTTTTAAAAGCAGTATTTCCAACAGAGTAACAGCCTAACTTACTCCTTCTGTTCCGGCAACCTGCGGCACCACGCCGCGATTATATTCAACGATTTTTTTTTATTATTTTTTTGTCTTTTTCTTCTCCATCAGTATACTTAAAGAGTGGAGGAGTTCCTACAGTTCCTGAAGCTCAAACGGCATATTTTTTTGTATCAGGATATTTATACAATTCGAAGCCATTGACGACGACCATCCTTGCAAGGGCATGGCGTTTGATAATCCGGAGAAAAACGCTTACTGATAATCCTGAAAATTCCTGTTCAGGAGGAACAAACATTGAAAAAAAAACGAGGTATATCCACTGAGGACTGACAAACGATCCTGACTGGAAATTTTCAAAGAGAAGCTGTTTACAATGGTAGAAAACGAGAAAAAACAAAAAATTGTCGTGGTTGATGATGATGCCGCCCAGCGATTACTGCTGAAGATGTGCCTTGAAGGGGAAGGGTATGAGGTATACCAGGCAGATGGTGGTTCTTCGGCCCAACAGCTTATTGAACAGCACCCTGATTTCAGAATCGTTATCACCGATCTGGACATGCCCGATATCAATGGCTTTGACTTGATACGAAAAATTCGCGCCCGCGAACTGCATTATACCTACATTATCGTTCTCACCTCCAAGGAAGATGAGGTCTCGCTGGTCAAAGCCTTTTCCATGGGTGCCGATGATTATCTTGCCAAACCGGTCAACCTCAATGAGTTACGGCTTCGCATCCGGGGCGCCCTCCGGGTGCTCCGGCAGGAGACCCAGGAAGAACTGATCCTTGCTCTTGCCAAATTAGCCGAATATCGCAGCGATGAAACAGGATTCCATCTTGAACGGGTACAGCGCTACTGTCGTCTGCTGGCAATGGACCTTTGTGAAAACTGCCCCGAGGTTGATATTCATGCCCAGTTCGCCGAAGAAATTGCCCGGGTCAGCCCGCTCCATGATATCGGCAAGGTGGCGATCCCGGACAACATCCTCCATAAACCCGGCAAACTGACCAAGACTGAATTTGAAATCATGAAGACCCATGCCGCCATTGGCGGGCAGCTGCTCAAGGATATTTATGCGCAAAATGGTTCTCCCTACCTGAAGGTTGCCTACGAGGTTGCCATGTTTCATCATGAGCGGTACGACGGAACCGGATACCCGAACGGTCTAAGCGGTGAGGAAATTCCCATTGCCGCCCGCATCATGGCGCTGGCTGATATCTACGATGCCATGGCGACTAAGCGATGTTACAAAGATCCCTTTCCTCATGAAAAAATCAAGAACATCATCCTCCAGGAACGTGGCAAACATCTTGACCCGATTGTCATCGACGCTTTTCTCCGTCAGGAAGATGTATGGTTGACTGTCCGGGACCGGTTTGAGGAGCGAACTTGACCCCCATACCGTCTTTTTTCTTCAGTTCAATGAGCGCTGAGCGGGTATGAGCAAAAAAACGCCGCGAACAATTCAGACGAAACAAATTCATCTTCTGTATCAGCAGCTCCCGTTTTCCCTGCTGACAACAGCGATTGTTTCTGTTCTCTTTCTCTTTTTCCTGCGCGATTTCCCCAATCAGCCGGCGCTGCACAGTTGGCTGCTCCTGATGATGGCGGTCCTCCTGTTTCGCACCTGGTCAATTCTTTTCTATAAAAAAACGAAAAAACCGACCTTAAATACTATCAACAGGGCGGAACTTCTGTTCAATATCGGCGCCGCATGTACCGGTATGACCTGGGGTATTCTTGCCTGCTGGATATACCCGATGACGGGTGACACAGGAGCCCATTTTCTCATTTTGATTATACTTATCGGCATTGCCGGTGGTTCAATTGCCACACTTTCTTACCGAAAGATTCCGGTTGCCCTTTTCGTCACCCTGACACTCCTGCCGATACTCATTGGCCTGTACCGTACTCCCGGCAGTCAAGACATCGCCATAGGTCTTGCGTTGATTATTTACACCATCTTTCTCCTTAAAAATTCCAGAGTATTCCAGAAAAACCATGAGCAACTGCTTGTTTTGGAAGAAGCGGCGCTGACAAGAGAAAACAACTTACGGGAATCTCAACAAAAAGCCGAGGAAGCGAATCGAGCCAAATCCAATTTTTTAGCCAACATGAGTCATGAGATCAGGACACCCATGAATGCCATCATCGGCATGACCAGGCTGGTGATGGACACCGAACTTGATACGACCCAGAAAAAATATCTCGACAGGATTGAAACCTCCTCAGCCATGCTGCTGGGCCTTTTAAACAGTATCCTTGACTTTTCAAAAATTGAAGCCGGACAGCTCCTGCTTGAAGAACGGCCCTTTCTTATGGAACCGCTTCTTGACGGCGTCTATTCCACCATGATTAATCTGGCGAGAGAAAAAAATCTGGTGCTCAAAATCAATCAGGACGACAATGTGCCCAAGGCCTTTGTTGGTGATGCTATTCGTCTGGGTCAGATTCTTGTCAACCTTGTCGGCAACGGAATCAAGTTCACCGACCAGGGCGAGGTCACAGTTAGTGTTCGAGTGGACGAGGATCATTCAACCCCAAAAAAATGTCTCCTTCATTTTGCTGTCGAGGATACCGGCATCGGCATT
Organism: Desulfobulbaceae bacterium; assembly: GCA_024763055.1. Classification (GTDB taxonomy): domain Bacteria; phylum Desulfobacterota; class Desulfobulbia; order Desulfobulbales; family Desulfobulbaceae; genus DRLX01. Next base: position 8,663 of record JANTGH010000094.1, on the reverse strand, counting down.
CCCAGAGACAAACAGCACCATCTCTTTCAAAGTTTTCAGCAGACGGACAGCTCTATTTCCAGGCGCTACGGCGGCACCGGTCTTGGCCTGGCTATTTCCCGGCAGCTTGTGCAGCTCATGGGTGGTGAAATCAGTGTTGACAGCACGGAGGGACTTGGCTCCACATTTTCCTTTACCATTGCCTTACGACCCTGCCCGAAATCAGCAGTACAGCAGGTATGTAAACTTGATGCGACCAACCGGGGCATGGTCACGGGGCTCGACGTTCTTCTCGTGGAAGATAACGAGACCAACTGTGAGCTGGGCACAATTATTCTTGAATCTTCAGGACAGAAAGTCCAAGTGGCAGAGAATGGATTGCGGGCTTTGGAGCTCCTCTGTAAAAAACGGTTTGACGTTGTTCTTATGGATGTGCAGATGCCGGAGATGGACGGTATGACGGCCACCCGGATCATCCGGGCCGTGGAAGAGGGAAGAGAACCGGAGACGCTGCTTACCGGTGAGTTGCTTGCCAAGCTGAAAGGTCGGCTTGGCGGTGGCCATGTACCGATTATTGCCCTGACCGCCCATGCCATGGACAGCGACCGCAGGCGCTGTCTTGATGCCGGTATGGACGAATATCTTACTAAACCCTTCCAGCCCGGGCAGGTAGTGGAGGTTCTGCAGAAGTTCGTCGGCAAAGAGACGTTGGCGGATTCTCTGCCCGCCTCCGATAAACCGGCGTCCCCGGCTATCGATGATTCAGAGGTGGAGGAAGATCTCGGCAGCCGTGTTCGTCTGCACTTGAGTACAACCTACAGGCTGCAGCCCGAGCAGGTCGACCAGTTACTGGTCACCTCTGCCCGGAGTCTGTCCGAGCATCTTGATAAGGCCCTGGCGGCACTTAAAGCGGAAGAGAGCGACCTGTTGCGCGAGGCGGCGCATGGACTCAAGGGTAATCTGCTCAATCTCGGGCTGCAGGAACAAGCGCAGACAGCGGCGATGATCGAACAGCGGGCCGGCGCCGGCGAGGTCCATTCCTGCCGCCGCCCGCTTGTCTCTCTCCAGTCGGCCCTGGCCGAAATATTGGAATAAGCCGGCATGACTGGACCAAGATTTTTATCCCTCCTGCAACAACGTATGAAAATCGACCGGTCCCCCGTTACTTCATGGCCGATTTTCAGGTAAACTTCCAGCCCGCAGGAGTGGGCACAAACAGATAAGTGCAGACTTCGACAATGAAAACAGGCGCATCCAGGACGTGACACCACACATGCTGCGTGGATCTCACGAGGCTCTGGAATCTCGACGTAATAGGCTCTCGCAGCATCCGCGGTGCTGCGTGTTTTCCGGCGCTCTGCGCCATTTTCAAATAAAATGTGATGACTCGTCTTCCCTGAATAATAACAATTTATTCAAATTCTAATATGACCTGGTCCACATTCAGGCTATCACCACGCCTGCAGCATACCTTACCGATGACACCATCCATTTCAGCCCGAAGTACATTTTCCATTTTCATGGCCTCAATCACTGCCAGCTCCTGGCCTGTCTTGACGACATGACCTTCTTCTACCCGCAGTTGGACCAGCAGGCCCGGCATCGGTGCCTGCAGCAGCTTTGACTGATCCTCTTGACTCTTCTTGGGCATAAGTTGATACAGGTCAGCCGCCCGCGGAGTCAGAACCTGCGCCCTGGTTGTCTTCCCCCGGTGAACGATACGATAACCAAGCCCCTGCCTGCTGACCTGAAAGACAAGCCGCTTGCCGTTAATCGTTGCCCGTAAAATATCCTGGCAAAATGACCAGTCGGTCATCACACCATAATGTTCTCTGTTGCAATCCACCCGGTATCCACAGTCCGCCTGATAGGGCCTTACCGTCACCGGATGATGCTCTCTGTCAACAATCACGACCCAGTCATCCAGGACCCTGCGTTCATAGCCGGGCAACTGGCCGGAAATCCTGGCGGCCCGATCCATGTACAGCCGGTGCATGATAGCGGCGATCACAATGGGCAGGACCGGATCGGCCTCGACCACATCAACATCTCTGAATCCTTCCGGAAATTCTTCAGCAATAAAACCGGTATGCAATGCTCCCTGCCTGAACCCGGGATGCGCCATCAGGGCGCCGAGGAAACCCACGTTATGACGAACGCCGTCGATCACATATTCATCCAGGGCTTCCTGCATGAGGGTGATTGCCTCCTGCCTGTCTCGACCGCAGGTGATGAGCTTGGCTATCATCGGGTCGTAGTACATGGAGATCTCGCCTCCTTCAAAAACACCGGTGTCCACCCGAATTCTTCCGGGCTCATTTTCAGGCGGCTGGTAGCGGACAAGTCGACCGATGGAGGGAAGAAAGGCGCGCAACGGATCTTCAGCATAAATGCGGCTTTCCACGGCCCAGCCGCCCAGATTGACATCTTCCTGAGCAAGCGGCAGGGACTCACCGTCAGCCACTCGCAACATGAGTTCAACCAGATCCAACCCGGTCACCATTTCCGTGACAGGGTGCTCGACCTGCAACCGGGTATTCATCTCCAGAAAATAAAAATCCTTGTCCTCGGTGGCGATAAACTCAACGGTCCCGGCCGAGCAGTAATTAACCGCCCCGGCCAGCCTGACCGCCTGTTCCCCCATGGCCCTGCGGGTTTCTTCATCAAGAAGAGGAGAAGGTGCCTCCTCAATGATCTTCTGGTGGCGCCTTTGCAGAGAGCATTCCCGTTCACCGAGATAGATCACATTGCCGTGAGTATCGGCCATGATCTGGATCTCCACATGGCGAGGCCGCTCAATATATTTTTCAATCAGCATCCGGTCATCGCCAAAACTTGAACGAGCCTCACTGGCTGCCCGGGCAAAGCCCTGGCGGCATTCTTCTTCATTTCGGGCGATGCGCATGCCCTTGCCGCCGCCGCCTGCTGTGGCCTTGAGCATAACCGGATAGCCGATTTCGGCGGCGACCTCGACGGCATGGTCACCATCCCGCAGAATCCCGTCATAGCCGGGAATGCAGTTCACCCCTGCCGCAGCGGCAATTCGCTTTGAGGTCATTTTGTCGCCCATGGCCGTTATGGCCTCTGTGGGCGGCCCGATAAAAACGATATTTTCCTCGGCCAGCCGTTTGCAGAAATCTGCGTTTTCCGACAGAAAACCATAGCCGGGATGGACGGCTTCGGCATTGGTGGTATGGCAGGCTTTTATAATGGTGTCGATGCGCAGGTAACTTTCGGCTGCGGGATCACTGCCGATATACACGGCTTCATCGGCCATCTGTACATGCAGCCCATTGCGGTCAGCATCAGAAAAAACGGCAACGGTGGTAATGCCCATGGCACGGGCCGTGCGTATAATCCTGCAGGCGATTTCGCCACGGTTGGCAATCAATATTTTTTTAAACATAATCAGAGCTACAGGGGAATATTCCCATGCTTGCGCCAGGGGTTTTCAAGATTTTTCCCCCGAAGCATGGCGAGTGAACGGCAAATACGGGTGCGGGTGTTGCGCGGCAGAATAACGTCATCAATAAATCCACGGCTGCCGGCGACAAAGGGATTGGCAAACCGGTCGGTATATTCATCGGTCCGTTGTTTGAGTTTATCCGCATCATTGCTTTCCCGGCGAAAGATGATCTCGACGGCGCCCTTTGGTCCCATAACTGCGATCTCTGCTGTGGGCCAGGCAAAGTTGACGTCCCCGCGTAGATGCTTGGAACTCATCACGTCATAAGCCCCACCGTAGGCCTTGCGGGTGATCAAGGTTACCTTGGGCACCGTGGCCTCGGCAAAGGCATAGAGCAACTTGGCTCCATGCTTGATAATACCACCGTATTCCTGGCTTGTGCCCGGAAGAAATCCGGGCACATCAACAAAGGTGACAATCGGGATGTTAAAGGCATCGCAGAAGCGGACAAAACGTCCCGCTTTACGGGCTGAGGCGATATCCAGGCAACCGGCAAGGACCATGGGCTGGTTGGCGACAATACCAATGGTGGAACCCTGCATGCGGGCAAAACCGATAATAATGTTGGCCGCATGGTCGGGCTGCAACTCGAAAAAATCCTTCTCATCCACCACCTTGACAATCAATTCCTTCATGTCATAGGGTTTGTTCGGATCACTGGGGACAAGGGTATCGAGTGATTTTTCCATCCTTGCGGCAGGATCATTACACGGCCAGACCGGTGGTTTTTCTTTATTGTTTGCCGGTAAAAAATTCACAAATCTTCGCAGCATGAGCAGGGCCTCGACATCGTTTGCAAAGGCCAGATCGGCAACCCCGGAGCGTCCGGTATGGGTCATGGCCCCGCCGAGCTCTTCGGCACTGACTTCCTCATGGGTCACTGTTTTCACAACTTCAGGCCCGGTGACAAACATATAGGAAGTGTTTTTAACCATGAAAATAAAATCGGTCATGGCAGGGGAATAGACAGCACCTCCGGCACAGGGGCCCATAATCATGGAAACCTGGGGAATCACCCCGGAAGCCAAGACGTTTCGTTGAAAGACATCGGCATACCCGGCCAGGGCCTCAACTCCTTCCTGGATACGGGCGCCGCCCGAGTCATTGAGTCCAATGACCGGCGCACCCTGCTTCATGGCATGATCCATGATTTTGCAGATCTTCTCGGCATGGGCTGCTGAAAGAGAGCCGCCAAACACGGTGAAATCCTGACTGAACACAAAAACCAGTCGCCCGCAAACCGTTCCATAGCCGATAACAACACCATCGCCGGGGATCTTTTGTTTTTCCATGCCGAACTCAACGCAGCCATGTTCGACAAACATATCCCATTCTTCAAAGCTGCCCTGATCCAGAAACAGTTCTATTCGCTCCCGGGCGGTGAGCTTGCCCCGTTCGTGCTGCCGGGCGATACGAGTGGCGCCTCCGCCGAGCCGGGCAGCCTCCCGTTTGGCCTCAAGACGCTGTATTATATCTATATTCTGCATATTATTTCTCTTCTGAAAAAAAGTTGCCACAGAGTTCCGTCAAAACGCCATATGTGGATTGGGGATGAAGAAAGGCCACCTGTTTGCCGCCGGCTCCGGTTATGGGCTTTTCATGGATCAAGCGGCAACCATTATCCTGTACCTGCTGCAGCTGGTCTTCCAGGTTATCACTCTGGTAGGCAATATGGTGAATGCCCTCGCCTCTTTTTTCCAGAAATCGAGCGATGGGGCTGTCCGGGGCCGTTGGTTCCAGAAGTTCAATATGGGTTTCACCAAGGGTGAAAAAAGCGGTCCGCACTTTTTGACTCGCGATTTCTTCTATCCGGCTGCAGGTAAGCCCCAAAGCATCTTCGTAAAAGGCACGGGCCGCATCTATGGAATGGACGGCGATACCGATATGATCAATTTTTTTTAACATTTTTTCATCAATACCCATACATCAGTAATGCTTTGTTGCATTATTTCTCTCAGTCCTTTTTGGGGAAATGCTCCGTAATCAGATCATAGAGGAAAGTACTCGTTTCCCGGATGACCTGCACACAGTTTTTCCTGGTACTCTCCGGATTTTTATAAAAATTCAGAACGGAAACATGATTCTTCCAGTTAATTCGCGCAATATCAGTACAGTTGGTGCCGCCATAAGGTGTGCAGATCTCATCAAATCGGGTGACCATTTTATGGCTGAGTTTCCACATTAACTTATGATCCCTGCCCTTGGGTTCTGTTTTTCCCAGGGTAAAGCCGATGACCGCAAGCGCCCCGGAAAGGGTACCGCAGATCCGGCCGCTTGAACCCATGCCGCCGCCAAAAGGCGCAACGGCCGCCATCAATTCCGCCGAAGGCGGTTCGTCACGGAACAGCTCGGCGCACGCGCCGAGAATGGCCTGACTTCAATGCATGCGCTCTACAAACAATTCAGCGGCCCGGTCGGCCATTTTTTCCCTGTCCGTCATCCTTGCACTCCCTGATAATTATGGAAAAATCGTTAAATTTTCTAAGAATCCTGTTTTGTCACATTTTCTTCTTTTCGTTCATACCCGCAGTCTACCAACCGGTGCGCAATTTTTCTCCGGCACCTCCATGAACAGACAACGACATTAGGGTGTGACGCTTGGCCAGTCATCCCCGCAATCTACCCACAATCCGTCATTTCCGTAGTCGCCCCACAACCCGTCATTTCCGTGGTCTTTTTGTCGGAAATCCAGCATATGTCTTATGGGCAGGCATTTACCTGGATCCCCGATAACAACATTCGGGGATGACAGATAAACGATGACCGTTTCTTGTTCATGATCAGTATGACAAAATAAAATTAGAATTACAGCCAGCGGATCATCACCTGCTCCAATGGCCGGAATCCCTTCTTTGCATAGACATTACGGCCGGACTCACTGGTATTCAGTTGAACCCGGGTAATACCCGCCCTGCGGCAATGATCCAGCAGCCGGTCCATTATGGTCGAGGCAATTCCCTGCCGCCGCATGGAGGGCAGAACAAAAATGGAATGGATAAAGCCGATGGTTACGGAAGGATCTTCCGGCACCGGAACGGCCTGCAGCAGAGATACACCACCGGAGCCAACCGGCTTATTGTGTTGCTCGGCTATCCAGGCGATACAGGTTTCATCGGGAATCTGGAGAGCAAGTTTTTGCCGGTGTGCCCGCTCAAGCCGGGCAAAATCCATCGGCCGTTCTTCCTGCGTTTCCGCCGAAGAAGAACACTCCGGCCCGCAGCAGGTTGTCTGCAGAGACAGGCCCCCCTGCCCGCGCATTTCTTCAAACATGCGCCGATGGTGAGCGGCGAGAACATCAATATCCGCCTCACCTGCCCGACGATAGGTTATCTTCTCTACCATTGCCGACCCCGGTATTCGCCAAATACCTTGCGCAAGACATTGCAGATCTCGCCAAGGCTTCCATAGGCGCGGACAGCGTCCAGTACCGGTTCCATCAGATTTTCATCGCCGCGAGCGGCCTGTTCAAGAGCGGCAAGGGCCTTCTCCACCTCCTGCCGATTACGCTCCTGTTTAATGCTCTTCAGCCGGTCGACCTGTTCATCTTCCACCTGCGGATCAACCCGCAGCACCGGCACAGTGGTCTCTTCTTCCACCTGAAATTTATTTACCCCGACAATGATGCGTTCGCCCTTTTCCACCTCCTGCTGGTACTGATAGGCGGCATCTTCGATCTGGGCGGCGATAAAGCCGTTTTCAATGCAGGCGACCACGCCCCCGGCCGCATCGATCTGCTCGATCAGCTCCACCGCTTCCTGCTCAATGGTGTCGGTCAACTGCTCAATATAGTACGAACCGGCCAGGGGATCAACGGTGTCGGCTACTCCGGATTCATGGGCAATGATCTGCTGGGTGCGCAGGGCCGTGCGCACTGAATCCTCGGTGGGCAGGGACAGCGCCTCGTCACGGGAATTGGTGTGCAGCGACTGGGTACCGCCAAGAACTGCGGCCAGGGCCTGGATGGTGACCCGGACGATATTGTTATCCACCTGTTGGGCGGTCAGACTGGCACCTGCGGTCTGGGTGTGAAAGCGCAGCATCATGGAACGGGAATTGGTAGCGCCGAACCGCTCCTTCATGATCCTTGCCCAGAGCCTGCGCGCGGCCCGGAACTTGGCCACCTCTTCCAGCAGATTGGAAGAACCATTAAAGAAAAAGGCCAGCCTGCGGGCAAATACATCAAGCGGCAGGCCTGCGTCCAGGGCGGTCTGTACATAGGTCAAACCATTTGCCAGGGTAAAGGCCAGTTCCTGGCTTGCGGTGGAGCCCGCCTCACGGATATGGTAGCCGGAAATGGAGATGGTGTTGAACAGCGGCGCCTTGTCGGCGCACCACTGAAAGATATTGGTGATCAGTCGAAGCGATGGCTTGGGCGGAAAGATGTAGGTACCACGGGCAAAATATTCCTTTAAAATATCGTTCTGGATGGTGCCCCGGATCTTGCCTGCGGCAACGCCCTGCTTTTCCGCCACCGCCACATACATGGCCAGCAGGACCATGGCCGGCGAGTTGATGGTCATGGAGGTGGAAATTTTATCCAGCGGAATTTGATCAAAAAGCGTTTCCATATCGGCCAGGGTGTCAATGGCCACCCCCACCTTACCCACCTCGCCCAGGGACATGGGATCATCGGAGTCATAGCCGATCTGGGTGGGCAGGTCAAAGGCCACCGACAGGCCGGTCTGGCCCTGGTCCAGCAGGTAGCGGTAGCGTTCATTGGAAGCGGCGGCGGTGGAGAACCCGGCATACTGGCGCATGGTCCACAACCGTCCCCGGTACATGGTGGGCTGCACGCCACGGGTGTACGGGTAGCGGCCGGGAAAACCGATATTGTCTAAATATTCCCGGTCTATCTCCTTCGGGACCGCCAGGCGCGGTACTTCACGACCGCCATGGGTGGTAAACCGCTCCTTACGTTCCGGGAAACGATCCAAACTTTTTTTAAGTTCGCCTTCTTCCCAGGATTTTAATTCTTCGTTTGCTGTTGTCATTGTAGTAACCATTCACCATGGGCAACAAGTTGCTAACATGCTCAGGGCTGTAAGTGTTTACCAGTGCTCCAGGTTCGTTCAAGCAGGCTCGCGAATCTATAGCCCGCCTATGTGAGCAGATAAGCGAAGACTTCGAGCCTGATCGGACGAAGATGGGGTGCTGGTGACCGCTTACGTCATTGTAGAGTCGGTTAATCCGACAGATAATATTCCACAGTGGAAACAAT
>JANTGH010000093.1 GCA_024763055.1 Desulfobulbaceae bacterium | reverse complement strand
TCCGCGTCACCCCCTCTTTGGGGACACGGGGAATGGGGGTAACGGAGACACGGAGAATGTTCGCTCTGCCATTCGCTCGTACATAATAAAGATGAATATGGTCTGAATCATTCTCCGCGTCACCCCCTCTCCGTGTCCCCGTGTCTCGTAACCGCCTGGTCGTACCACATGAGGAGCTTCGGATCTTCCTGGAGAATCTTCTCTGGAATCTTGCGGGCCACGGCGATGATGGTGGCGTAGTCACGCTCCTGCCAGGCCTTCTTAAACCCGGAGCGGACGGCTTCAAGACGAAAGACCTTGAGGCGTTTCTGTTTGAACTCGCGGTACTCCTCGAACTCGCGCAGCAGGGCCCGTTCGCGCAGCTTCTCCAGGTCACCGGTCCTGTTCGGATCGGGGACGTACCAGCGGTCCTTGGCCTTGGCCTTCAGCGCCGGATCGTCCTTGGTCAGGTTGCGAAGCTCCTTGAAGTTCGAAGAGAGGTAGCTGTGAATCTGGCTGGGTACTTCGCCCTTGCCGTCGTAGCGGAGGAAGTTCTGCTCCAGCAGTTCATCAAGTTCGAGCATCTTTTCGCTCTTTTGCCAGCCACCAATTTCCTGCATGAATTGCGGTTTCAGGTCACCTGCCGTTTGCTGTTTCTTGGTGAGCTGTTGTTTTAGCCACTGAATGGCTGACGCCTCATCGGACACAAAGAGCGAAAGCTGTAGGATCTCCTTTATGGTCATGCGCTTCTTGTCGTATTCAGCCGCTTGGTCGGGTAGGAAGTACATGCCGTCGCGCTCAGGAAAACGCTGGACCAGCCCTTGATAGAACTCAGAAGCAGACAATGGGACAGTCACGCCTCGCTGGACGTGGAATGCCACCATGCGGTCAAAGAGCAGGAAATTCTGGCGCTCGGCGATGACCTCTGCTTGGTCGTTCTTCGCCACAAAAATAGGAAGCTGTTTCAGATGAGTCCTCACGAAATCCCAGACCCCATCCTCGCCACCAGCTGACAACTTGAATCTGTCCTCAAGTCCACCATTGGGCTTATATGCAGAAATCACCAAATCCTGATCAACTGCACCAGCTCTGTTAACTGCGTTGAACGACCGCTGTTGCTTGTCAAGGACGCGAACATCCGCCACCACCAAACCAGAAGCTTCGATAGATTGCTGGATCGCACTCCAAACTGCGTTTTGGCTGTTGTGGAACTCAATGGTTATCCATCGCCCCGGTTTGAGCACCCTTGCATATTCTTTGAACGCCGATGCCATCATGCGGGAGTAAAATATAAGGTCTTTCTTATGGACGTAGTTAAGGACGCAATCATCCTCGGCAACACTCTTGACCCTCACCCATGCCTCAACGAAAAGATTCAACTCACAATATTGTAAAGACTCGCCGAAGGGCGGGTCCGTGAAGATATAGTCAATCGTGTTACTGGGGACGTTCTTCAGTTCGACAATGCTCTGTGTTGAAACACAAGCGGTTTTTCTCGCTCCGCTTGATAGGTTTCCGAGTTTGCGAATCTTTCGCCGCAGGACATCGAAGACGTTTCGTTCCAAATGAAGCGATGGAGTGAATAATGTCCCAGATACTCCCCCTCCGCCACCGAAGTAACCCTGCTTTCTGGACACGTAGTTGTTTATTGCGCTTAGACAGAATCGAAGAAGCGATGTGTGTCGTGACGATGAAAGCTCAAGCTGCCACAATTCTCCCAAGGCAAACAAAGCCCTTGGCGTATACATGTGGCAAACATGCGAAATCCCTGTTCCATTTATCAGCTTATTGGTTTGACGCCCAGGAAAGAACTTGTCTGTAGGAAGCGGGGGCCACTGGTGCCCCTCGAACAGCCTGTCAAGACGTTTCTTATCATCATAAGTGACTTTGACAGTTGTTCGCTTTGAACCAGACTTCACAGTTTGCTCTACAAGCACGAATCTTGGAACACGAACAACCTCCTTGAGAACAGGATCGAACTTTGTATCAAATGCTCGCTCGAGTTTGATGGCACCGGATGATTTTGAAGCGCTTTTTCCAACTGTTGAATCCCACTTAGGACAGGGGAATGACTTCTGCATCTTGCCATTCTTCAGTGCGGCATCCCAGAAAACGATTTCGTTGCTACAGTTGGGGCAAAGAAAAACATCAGACCAAATCGCACTCAAAACTGGCCCGGAACTGCTTTCGTATAGCCAGGACAAAGATCTCTCAAGGTTATCAACGGCTCGAATGGCCTCGCTTGCAAAATCCGTGAGGTTGAGAAAGTCAACGTAGTGTCGTGCGATGAAAGTAGCAATCGGAGACAGATCCGATAGAATCGAATAACGTTCCCCAATCCTGGAAATGGCAGCATTCTTTGAATCCAAGATTGTTCCATCAGCGCTCACTCCGTAACCGAGAGTCTCGACTTCTCGTGTATCTCCACACAACTGAGCAGCAACGCCCGTCATCCCAGTTCCGCAAAAACCGTCTAAGACCACGTCACCCGGTTCGGTGTAATGCAGAATGTACCGCATGATGGCTTTATGCGGGTCTTTAGTCTGATAAGAGTGCGCGTTGTAGATTGGGTCGTTCTTACCCTCGCTGACGTCTGTGGCAAAAGTCTCACGACTGTAAAGTTTTGTTGGGTCATACGGCTTCCCATAGTGCTTGATGAAATCCTCGATAAACGGATTCGGGCAAGCCGTGTAATACGGTGGATCGGACAGGGCCAGGATGTCCTCGTCCGAGCCAATCGGGAACCCCTCGATCTTGAGGAACTCCGGGGCGCGCAACCGGTCGGCCAGCTTTTCGAGGAAGTAGGCGCGGCGGGCTTCATCATTCGGGAACTCGATACCCAAGCATTCGACTGGTTGCGGTTTCGAGTTTCGAGTTGCGGGTTGCGAGTTGAAAAGCGATCCCTGAGTTCCGAGTTTCGAGTTCCGAGTTTCGAGTTTATCCTTCATTTCTTGTATCCCTTGGATTCCGCATTTTTTAAGTAGCGGATGAATCCGCCGATGAGACGGCTTGTATCGCCTGCAAGACTGTATAAGCGTTGAAACTGCTCCTGTTTCAGGTAACCTACATCGAGTGCGACGTACAGTTGCGCCTGAATTTCGGCGGCTGATCCCTTGGCAATATAAAGGAACTGAATCAACTCACGATTCCCGCCTCGGTCAAAGCCTTCGGCAATATTTGACATGACGGAGACCGCAGCTCGACGAATCTGGTCGCGCAAGCCGAAATCACGGGCGAATGCTCCATCACTGGTAGCCGCATATATGGCCCTCGAAAGCTCACGAGCCTTCTGCCAAGCTTCAATGTCTTCAAACTTTTCAATCTTAGCCATTTTTAACTCGCAACTCGCAACTCGTCACCCCCGGAACCCGACCTTGGTCACCTGTCCACTGCACAAGTTCGTCCATAGGCATGTCTGACTTGTGCAGTGACTTGGTCACTCGCTGGTTGATAATATCCATCTCTAATCCCATTAACGTTGTTATGATCCTGTTTACCCTACTCGTTCTTGGGCAACCCGTTGTATTTACTATTTTTTCAACTGTGCGGACACTGTCCCCACAATCCAAGGACAATCAATTAAGCTGGAAATAAGCTGGGAGTGCCAGCTTATTATCCAGCCAATTCCAGCCGATTTGCCTAATAACGCAAAAATAGCGCAACACTATTTCACTATTAGCTTCGTTATCCATTGGGTTATTCATACTGCTTTCGCCCCTCACCTGCCTTATTCCTGCCTTATTCCTGCCTTATTCATTTTCTTTCTTCAATCGCCAAAACGCACCTCTCCCAAAGCCTTCAGACTCGATCAGACCAAGTTTTTTAAGATGGATAAGATCTTCCCGAAGCGTTCGTTCGGGAGGAGGATTATTGATGCTTTGGCGGATTTCCCGAAATGCAAAATGCTTGGAACTGGCGAGTACATGCAAAATTTCCCTTTGCCTATCTGTCAGATCATGCGCCACCCGATGAGGGGCTATATAGCCGCTCGGTAAAAACCGAACCCATACGCTGCCGGCCTGTTCGCCGAATTCCGGTTCCGGATGTCCGGCCTTGACGCACAATTCCACAATCTTCTGAGTGCCGCGCCCCCAGCGCTCAATTATGCCGCGCAAGTAGAAAACCTGCGCGATCAGAGGATTCCGTGGCCGGGAAGGATGTTCACGTTTCAAGTCATCCGGTTTCAAGTCGAACGGAAGAGCTCCATCGCTCCATATTTCAAGCCGGTCGTCATAGATGGCCAGACTTACCGCACCGCCGATAATGGTATAATCCCTGTGGCAAAAGGCGTTGACCAGGGCTTCACGCAACGCCTCCAATGGAAAGAGCGGCTCATCTTCGCGCTCAAAAAGGCCTGGAATAATTCGCCCGGCCACGGGCAGGTGGCGGCGCAGAAACAGCATGGCTTCTTCAAGCAGATGGAAGGCATGCCCTTCAATTTGTCTTTGATCGAGAAACTCGGATTTGTTTACGCCCCGAAAGCGGGCAAGGCGCAACTGGCATTGCGGATAATCCGGCATGAAGCGGGAACCAAACAAGACGACTGAAGCCTGATTGGGGCGGCCGTCCCGAAGCAATCTCAAGCGCTCCAGAATATCCGGAACAGCGTTGCCGGTTGACTCCGGCAAACGGCCGGCTGCAATTCCAAGGCGAACCGTGCGGAGAATTTCCTCAGAATCCAGGTCGGCGTTATCATAGCCTTCAGCCGGTTGGTTTTCCCATCGGATACGGCTGTGCGCTCTCTCATTTAGGAGACGCTGATAGGTTGCCTGGGGCAGGATTGAAGTCGTTGAACCAATCCGCTGATACGGCCGCCCATCAAAGGCATACGGACGGGATTCGGGATTGGGAATCGCTTCCAGGACCAGCACCGCTTTGTTATCCGCGACATTCACACGGACCTGGGCAATAGATGCCGGTGGTTCGAACTTCTGAAGCACTTCTGCCACTTCCCGGATCGTCTTGTCGGAAACCGTCTGACCGAGGATACGGCCTTCCGGCGTGACACCGATCAGCACCCGGCCGCCGTTTCCGTTGAGCATGCCACAGAGAGTTTCTGCCGCCCGGCGTAATTGGCCTGTAGATTTCCTGAATTCTGAAATCTCAGATTCTCCACCGGCGACAATCTCTTTCAGTACTTTAATGTTCATTTTGCGCTTTCATCTTTATTTGGGAGATTTGGCGGACACTGTCCGCCAAATCTCAAATCGTCAATCAACATACAATTAGCCTTCCAGGATAATCCTGACCTTATTTGGCTCCTTGCCCTTGGTGAGTTCGTCCAGGTATTCCTCAAAACGTTTCTTCATCTCTGCCGGGGTTGCTGGTGAACCGCCGGAGAGCAACGCCGCACGCATATCAGCGGTTTTTACCGACACCTTTTCCAGCCCGGAGAGCACTTCCTGCAGGGCATGGATGAAATCCTGATTGATCTCGTCCGGCAGGGCCCGCTTTTTGATGAAACCATTAACCAGTTTCTTTGGCTCTGGCTTGAGCAGGTCCAGGTTCCCCTTGGTGGTCGGGTCCTCCAGGTTGGCCAGCAGGGTCTGGGTCCAGTTGTCAATCAATTTGTCCAGCTCGCTGTCCAGGCTGTCGAGTATCGTCCCGGCAGGTGCCGTAGTGGGTTCTACCCCTGGCTTGAAGCTGCAGTGCGGGCAGACGGGCGAGGCATCGAGGTCCTGCCCGGTAAGTGCAAAACAACTCTTCAGGCCTGCCAGGCGGTTCTGAAAATCGCTCAGATGTTGACGCGGCATCAGGTCGATAGTCGATAGTTTCTGCAACACCTTGAGCCGTTCGTCACTCATCAGCCGGGTTTTACGCTTATCCTCGTTCACTCCCAGCCGCGCCTTGGTATGCATCTCCAGATAGGCCCGAAGGTACGTCTTCTTCAGGTCGGTGAGCTTGCGCAACATCTTCTGCCGAAAATCAGCCGTGCCTCGTTTGTCCGGGTCTCCGATCCTGGCCTGGACATCGTCCCTGGCGGACTTCATCTTGCCTATCCACTCGTGCTCAGACGGCAATACCGCCTCGGCAGTTGAAAGATAGGAAGCGGTGGGGCCTAAATCCGTAACCAGTTCCTGCAGCGATTCAACCTCGCTCAGGGCCTTAAGTCCGTCGCGATGGCCACTGACTTCTCCTGCGTCATAGCGGAAGTTTTTGAGCTTGCCCGGGGACGAGTAAACCTGCATGGATTCCAGGAAGGCCTTGGTGTCATCGAGGCGGGTACGGAGCTTCTGTGCTTCCTCCTCTGCAAGCAGATTCCGGCCCCAGAATGGCATACCGCTTTGCAGGTTCTGCTGGATGAGAACCAGTTTTTCCACTGTCTGCGTAATTGCCTGCTGGAGTTGCTGCACCGGTTCCTCTTTTCCCTGGGTAACGAGCTGGGCCATACCGGGGGTAAGGCCCAACAACTCGAAGAGCGCCTTGAGCGCGGGCAGGTTCCAGTCTTTGGGCTGTTCGACGTGCTTGAACTGGATCAGGTCTTCCACATTGGTTCCGGCAAGCTGGGGCAGCCCGGTGGCGTCGAACTTTTTGCCGGGAATCTCCAGCACCAGATCGCCGGAATAAACCAGGACGGCCAGAATTACGACGGCCCATTCAGGTTCGAGCCGCAGAGTCTGTGGAGCGAGGTACTCGACGCCGAGCACATCCTGTATCAATTCAGAGCGATTGACCACCTGGCCATGGCCCTTTTTCTTAAGCAGACCGAGGATGTATTTCACGTACCTGGACCGGTATGGATCTATCCTTTCACCGTCCAGCAGCTCCAGGGCATCGAGAACGGCCGTGGCCTGTTTGGTGCGGGTTTGACCGGCAATGGCCCGCATGGCGTCCTGGGCTGCCTGCGCCCGGTTGTCGCCGGTGATGAGAACTGAGAAGCAGGGATATTCCGGGGCTTGTTCCTGGAAATACGCGCTCAGGCAGATACCTGCCACCGTGTTTACCAGGTCACGGAAATTGATCCGCTCGTGGGAGGCGATGCGGGATAAGTCGCGTATGGATTTACCTTTGGCCCACTCGGTGATGGTTTTACTGCGCCCCTGATAGGTCACCTCGAATGCGTCTGTCATATGCTTCTGCAACCACTGCACCAGATCCCGCAGGAAGTTCGACGACTTGGATTCGTAGGTGGACTTGGCGTGTCCGGAGGAAGTGGATGCCAGATCGAGCGCCGCGGCGTAATTGCTGAGTGTGGTGCGGAACTCGTCAGCAGGATCTAAACCGCTAATGGACGCTAATGAACTCGAATTCTTATCTATTCGTGTCGATTCGTGTTTATTCGTGGTTCCAAAATTCAAACGAAAAAATACTTCATCAGCCTTCTTCTCATCTTTGAAGTGCGGCGCTTCAAATGGCTGGATGAAATAAAGATAGAAATCCCGCGGTGGAACGGCCGTGGAACGTTCATTAGGTGCGCCGAAGAAAAGATACCCCAGACGGGCTGCCTTGCGTTCCAGCCATTCCAGTTCGTGCTGCCAGATCTTGTAGCCGGTAGCATAGGTCTGGTCAGTACACTCCATGACCCTTCTCAGGGCTTCGTAATAATAGCGGTCGAGTTGGGATGTATCGAGGCTTTCAGCCCGCTTTTCAATCAATGCGTCAAAATCGTCGGTCTTCTTAAGATCGAGATAGTATTGCCGGTTGTCCGGGTTGGCGGAGATGAACTGCCCGCTGACGGTCTTATGGATCTCCCGCAGAACGGTTTCCACCTGGGAGAGCAGGTCATCGGCCGGATCGCCTCCCAGCTCCTCGATTCCCGGCTGATAAAGACAGAGCGCATCCCGCAGCTCCTTTGGCGTAGCCCCGAGTGTGGCATAAATATCGCCGGTGGTGAGCCGATGCACCGACAGGGCATGGATGAGTCGCAGAGCCATTGGCTTGTAGGCCGGGCGCGTAAAAGCCTGCTCAATGCGGGACTCCAGCACCTGGCTGCAATCTATGACCGCCTTGATGTCGGGCACGGCCCTGAAAGACGGATTTTCCCGGAGATTGGTCCAATAGGTATCATAGGCGATGAGCCCGGGCCGGTCGTCCGGCATGTCCTGGTCGAGCATCTTCTTCATGGCCAGGGAGATGGTCTTGAGCACTTCCCGCTTTTCCACCGCAGTCACCCGCTCAAAGGTGTCGATGTAGTCGGGATGCACCGGGAAGAGGCGGACGAACTCGTCCATGCGCTCGTTCATGTGGCCGTAAAATTTGCCGAAGGGCGTCAGGTACTCGCGTATTTTAGCCTGCTGCTCACCGGTCTTCCTGAGCAATCGTTCGGCCACCACGAACTTGACGTCTTTGCGGGCGATGAGAATCTGATCGAAGCGATCCTTCACCCGGCGGATGCTGTCGGCCACGAAGGAGAACCGGGGACTATCGAAAATGGCTTCCTGGACGCCGGCCATGAAGCGGAAACGCAGGTCCTTGCAGACCTCGCCGATTTCACGGAGGAAGTTCAGGTCCAGGATAAGCTCCTGGTCCTTACGGGTGCGCAGGTAGTCGAGCAGTTCGTCCACCACAAGGAGCAGGCCCTGGTCGGGGCACTCCTGATGAAACGCGGTCATCATCTCCTCGAAGGAGCGCTTGTTGTTAACCACATCTCCGGCAGAAGGAAAAGTATAGCTCACACCCATCGCCGCCAAATGCTCTTCGAGCTCGGCCACAATAATGTCACGCAGAGACATGGTGGTGGCCCCGATCTCAGTACGTACCACCTTGAATTTGCCGGTAATCCGCGACGCTGCATCGGCGACATCCGAATTGCTCAGACTGGATGCGAGCTCAGAGTTCTCGGCAAGCCCGGAGATCACTGACATGAGGTGCGATTTACCGGTGCCGTAGTTTCCGACGACAAGCAGTCCTTTATTATCAACGGGTTGATCAAACTGAAGCTGAGGAATAACGAGATTGGTGAGCTTCTCAGCCATTTCATCAGAAATGACGTAGGTCTCCACAAACTGACGGGCAGCAGCAGCTTCGTCGGCATCCCGCAGCTGAACCACAGACTCTATAGGTTCAAACTGAATCAGATCACCATATTTCATTTTTTTGCCTCCAACCGCGAATGGACACGAATAAACACGAATTAATTTTTTCTTTATTAGCGTCTATTAGCGTTAATTCGCGGTTCTTCTTCATGTCGTCACCCCTGTCTGCCGCCAGGCAGGTCCGGACTTGCCACCAGAAAATCACGGACCATGTAGCGGCGGTACTCCGGATGGTCCGGTACGGCATAAATCATGTGGTCGCCATCAATGGAGCCATTCCATGCTGCAACCACTGTCTTATTTCGGGAAAGTCCCTGGAGAAGCCGCAGAGGGTCCTGCTTCAGGGACACATCAAATAAAATCTCTATGTTGTCAAACAAAACAACACCTTCGGCATCATTTATGATCTCTCTCAGCAGTCGGGGGAGCTGTAACGCACGCTGACGCTCAGTCAGATCAAGCATCCGGCGTGACAGCTCCAGGTTGATGTTGATCAGTGGAGCACCGACGCGTTCATGTATGTCTTGAAGTGCAGTTGTCTTCCCCGCTCCTGCCGGAGCCACGACCAGCATAAGCCGGTGATATAATTCATCTGCCTGTTTGATCTTCCGCATAACCTGATCCGCGAGTGGCTCTGCCATTACTGTTCTCCCTTTGTATCCGGCTCTTCAACTCGTGTTTCATCCAACCACCGGTCGATGGTTTCCTTCCGGAAGCGCCAGTGTCGCCCCACCTTCTGGGACGGGACCTTGCCTTCCCTAGCGAGCTTATAGAGCGTGGATTTCGGGATTTTCAGGTAAAGGGAGAGCTCTTCGATGGTCAGGACATCGCCTGTTTTTTCATCCATCAGGTATACCTCTCTGACAGCAAGATAAAAATTTCTTCACAGTACCTCATAACAATCAACTAATATACAGTTAGTGACAGTTGCTGTCAGACGTTTTTCTGAATTTGGGGCAATCGACGTCTATTCAGGGTTCCATAGACGAAGAGCCTCAGCATTGCGTTTGTGTTCGCCTTTGAGGGTTCATAGAGGTTCATCCTCCGTTCTCCGGGGTTCATTGCGCTCTCTGTCATGGTGCTTCTCCTTTTTTCCTGGGCGATGAACTCAAGAGACTCCATCGAGAACTCCATGAGATCCTCGTGCCTGAACACAATCATGCTCATGGCGGGGACAGACAGCTCCAGCCAGCCGGGTTCTTCGGCCAGGACGGCATCCAGGAAGGTCGGATAGGAGGCATAAAAAGGGGTCAAGTCCCTTCTTGACTCTTTTTGATTGCCCCCTGCAACTTTTCAATTTTCCAGACCAAATCTCTATCTGCGGTTAATCGCTTTCTCATGCGCTCGAACACACTTCTGACCATTCCGTCGTTATCAATCTTATACTGATCACCGATCTCCCTGAATGTGTCCAACCGCGGTTTCCTGGTAAGGTATATGGCCACATTACGCGCCTCATTTGTTTTTCCACGTTGTTTTCCCATTATTTCGGCATGTTTCACAACGTAAAACCGGCAAACTTCATCAATAATCCGCTTTGTATCCGGCAAAAGTTCGCGACTTGCAGGAATTTCCCTGTTGATTTTTACCGAACCATATTTTTCCTTAATCCGGTCAATAAACTCCTGTGGTCCTAAACACTCCGGCCATTTTACACCACTGATTTTTTTGCTGACCTCATCTTCCTTTGCCACCGACACCCATCTCCTGTAGAACCGCAGCCGGTTATCAGTCAGGTTCAGGAAGCCGAATTACAGGGAAGGGTCTTCTTAAGCACTATATAACCGCATATGCCTGCCAGGAATGAGGCAATAAATATACTTATTTTGGCCTCGTCCACCATGAGCCGGCTGGAAAATCCAAGCTCGCTTATGAATATGGACATGGTAAAACCTATACCGCCAAGTATGCCCGCGCCCCAGATATGCGGCCATCTCACGCCCTCGGGCATATCCGCCCCGCCTGAAACAATCGCAAGCCAGCTGAACAGCAGGATACCCGCCTGTTTGCCTAATACCAGCCCGAATATTATGCCCATGCTCACGGAGCCGGGAAAGGCGGACATTGTCGCGGAATCGAATGTTACCCCCGCGGAAAACAGGGCAAAGAGAGGGAGAATTATAAATGCCTGGACTGAATGAAAGTGCTTTTCCAGGTAGATGCCCGGCGGTATCTGTCTTCGTATGTAAGATATATTAGTTCAACTGATAGGTTTTGCCCGCAAAAATAACCCCTATGTCAAGGTGGCTCAAATAATAATACCGTTTCGACCAGCCTGAATTGGCCCAGATGACGGCTGTAACGGCTGCCACCATAAGCACAATGCTGCCTGACGCCTGAGAGCGCAGAAACCTCTCAAACAGTGATTTTTCAAACTTTCCGTTCACATTTTTCTCCTAAACTTTCATGTTGCTCCGTCCATTCGGTGCAACACCCCCGGCCATAATAAATGCAGGCGACTATTTTCTGCATTTTCACGGTAAAACTTTCATGTTGTTCCGTAACCACCATTCCCGGGGCGGGTTCTCACGCAAGAGCACGGGAACCAGGATAAGTCTTCGTGTCACTTCGTGTCCTTCGTGGTAAATAAGGCTTTACTGAGTTAATATATGCAGTGGTACCCTGCACCCTTTGTGGCTGAACTCAATAACCGGGCAGAACATATCCGGCGCCAGCCGTTTCGACGCCATATATCTCCTGGGTCTGAGATATCTTGATCACCTTTTCTCCCCAAAAAAAATCAGCAGTGGTTTTTTCATTCCTGGAATCTAAGGGATTGATTAACGGGAAGCATGGGTTGACCATACATACAGACGGGAAACCGGGCAGGCAATCGTACTGTGTACCTGTGGAAATACCCCGTGACATACACGTGATCTGTGCCCCTGTCCGGGGATGGATGGACTGGGAGGCCTGGTTTCATGAACTGGGACATGCCTTTTTATTCATCTTTACAGACCCTGACCTGCTCATTGAAGAACGTGAATTTTTTATTTCCGGAGGGGTATCGGAGACATTTGCGTTTTTATTTCAGCGCCTCTCCATGAAAAAACAGTTTACCCGTATATACCTGGGCCTGTCTCGCCGGGATGCAGACACCGTGGATCTTGATTATTTTTTAGCCTTTTTAGCCTCCGGCTTTATTGAGCGATGGCTTATTCAAAAATATGGGGATATCTGGTTTCAGGATGAAGCGGCCTGGAATATTTTAAAAAAATGAGCATGGTTGAGAAACAAATATTCCCTTCCGGAATTTTTAGGATATACACTGGGGCAGGATACGGATTGCACTATTTTCCAGGAGATAAATTCCCTGTAACATGATACCGGAAGCTGCAGATTCCGGTTGTTGATTCCCGAACCGGAGCCTGATAACCGGCAAAATCAGCTTTTTGTGATCACGCGCATTCGCTTCGCTCATTAGAACACAGAGGGCATGGATAAAGACTTGTTAATAAAAAATTTTCATGATTAATTATGTTGAGCAGAAGGCCTGCATGAGAATTTATCCGAATTAGGAGTATATGGTGAATTTATTGGTAATGGGCAAGATTGCACTTCTTTGGTCTTGTTGGTGTTTTATGCACAGTTTTCTGCTTTCAAATTGGTTTATCTCCCATATACGTTTGCGGCTCAACAGGAGATTTGCCTGGTATCGTATCTGTTTTAACATTATCAGCCTTGTGACCCTGGTGCCTGTCATATTTTATCAACTGTCTTTTAAAGGGATTATAATTTTTGAGTGGAGCGGCCCATGGCGGTTGATGCAGATATGCCTTATGCTTTATGGCTCATATATGTTTTATGTTGGTAGAAAGCGATATGATCTGCCGTTTTTCCTGGGCATAAGGCAGGCACGGTCGTATTTAGCAGGCAATCCCCCTGAGCCCATGCCTTTTCACGCTGATTATCAAGGAGGAATCCGTCATCCCTGGTACTCCGGGAGTATTGCCATGGTTATAGCATCAGGTGCGCTTACAGATATCACCCTGGCAAGCAAGAGTGTGTTGATCTGTTATCTTGTCATTGGCACCTTTCTTGAAGAACTCAAGCTGGTCGAAAATATCGGTAGCCCGTATATTGAATATCAAAAAAATATTCCCATGCTTTTTCCCTGGAGAGGATTTCGCCTGGGCAGGCAGGTGACTAAAATTTTATGAAAAATTGCATGTCTATGCATGTAATGCCACATTAACTTTAAAGGTACTAAATATTCGGAAAACCAGCATGATAAACCATGAAAATCGTGTTGAATTGACAGGTAATATATTTTTAACTTATTGAAATTAGCCAAAATCTAAGTTCATCCGCCCCAAAAGGCAGGAAAATGTTAATAGAACTTTGTCTTCGTGCCAATTTTTATCTTCATCTTGTCAAATTTTCGCCGTCGTTAAATACTCAGCAGAAAAGGTGTCCATTTTACGGCGGGCCTTCTTCATCATTCAGATAATGCTGCAGGGCGGATAGCATGAACAGATCGTCTTAAGTACACATATTCTTACCATGTCTTACAAGGAAATGTTCTATGGCAACCACAGTTATTTCAAGTAAAGATCAGGTAATAATCCCCAGCGCCATA
The DNA here is from genome assembly GCA_024763055.1 of Desulfobulbaceae bacterium. Classification (GTDB taxonomy): domain Bacteria; phylum Desulfobacterota; class Desulfobulbia; order Desulfobulbales; family Desulfobulbaceae; genus DRLX01. Next base: position 1,616 of record JANTGH010000093.1, on the reverse strand, counting down.
CGCAGGACTTATCAGTGAGAACCGGGAGAAAAATTTGAAGCCATTGATACCGGTGCCGGTGTCCTTCTCAAACCGGCAGGTCCTTTCCTGATAACCGATATTCAAGAAGTCTCGTCCTGTCTCCGGTACAACGGCCCGGCAAAAACAATCTCAGAGATGAATAAAGCTGTTCGCCAGGGAGCAAAGGAATCTTGCCGTGATCGGAGTTGACACGAATATCATTGTCCGGTTGCTCACCGGAGATGATAAAGATCAGTTTCTCAAGGCCGAAAAAGTATTTTCCACGGCACAAATTTTCATTGCGGATACGGTTATTCTGAAAACCGAATGGGTGCTGCGCTTTGCTTATAAATTCAAACCAAATAATGTCCTGTTTATCTGTTTGAATATGCATTTTTTGCATATTTCGTCATCCTGGTTTTCAAGGCGTACTTTCAGTCTCTGGTTGTATCCAAAATTATTATGATTATAATATAGGTTGTATCCAAAAATCGGGCAGGAGATTCTAAGCATGGACATCTTGATCGAGGATTACCGAAGACTGCCCAATGCTCGGGGAGAAGTCTATCAAAGAAACACATACCAGTCGCTGGACAGCGGTCACAGAATTATCGGCATTGTCGGGCCACGCGGAATTGGAAAAACCACATATATCCTGAACCTCCTCAAAGGTATCTGATCCTTGTAAGTTTGGAGCTGATTGTAGGCGTGGCGAATGGTAGCCTTCTCATCGGCAGCGTTTTTCAACTCAATCACTGCCAGCGGCAAGCCGTTAACGAATAATACAACATCCGGCCTGCGCTCGCGCTTGTCCTCCACGACGGTAAACTGGTTAACGGCCAGCCAGTCGTTGTTGTCTAAATTGGCCAGACCCACCAGCCAGGCTTTGTCGTGCTTCTCGCAATCTGACCCCATCCATGAAATATCAACGCCATCGGTGAGCATCTTTTGAAAAGTCCGGATCAGATCAGACATTTAACCCCTCCGGCTTTCCATGCAAAACTGAGCCTGCCCGTCCGTGTTTGTCCTTGAGTGTCTGTTCCATGTCCACTCATACCCCATCTCTTCAAGGAATTCCTCCGCATCGGGGAGGAGGGTGTTGCGGAGTTTTGATAAGCTATTAATTTACTGCCTATTCTCTTCTGCTTGATAAAGAAATCCATCTGATATTGCCTGGAACTTTTTCGCGATTTTGTCGGCAGGTATAGTCCATTTTTGTGCATATACTGAATTTCTATTTACACCGGGCACGGCGGAATCAGCCCCTAATTTCTGAATATCCAGTAAAGAGGTAGCGATATCTTTATCTTGACATAGAAAACAGTGTCTATGGGGAAAAAATTTCTCTCTTCCCAATAAACAGAGCCCACAGTTCCTTTCCTTCCTACGATTATTCCAGGGCCTTGTACAATATGCTCGTTGTGAAAAGTTGTGAAAAACGGAATGATGACGAAATGAGCCACCGGCGACAAAAATCGCCGTAACCCCCTGCTACAAAAAGAAAAACGAACCATCCGACGTAAATATTCGATTAGGTAAAATTAGACAGGATTAACAGGATTAACAGGATATTTTTGTCAAGGGTATCAGGCCTGATTTTCGTTTCAGCCATGAAC
>JANTGH010000092.1 GCA_024763055.1 Desulfobulbaceae bacterium | reverse complement strand
TATGACTTTGGTTATCGGTTGAGGTGGGGCAGATTGCTCATCTGTCTCTTGAGTTACACTGACCGATAGCTGAAATGACCAATTTATCAATATGTTGACGGTTCAACAGTAAGTGATGAACGAGCATAACCAGGCACTCCAGCGGTTTGTCGTTACCTGACCGACTACTAATAAAATTAATATTTTTTACGGGAAAGATATGGCCGGATTTAACGGTATTGCGACAATTACTTGAGGTGATTATGAGTTTACGCAAACGATTCATTATCGCTTACGACATTTCTGACAACAGAAAAAGAAATAAAATTTTCAATTTGTTAAAAGATTATAATGGAAATCCTCTTCAAAAAAGTGTTTTTGAATGTATGCTGAAAAAGGAATCACTGACGGAATTATCCGAAAAAATCGTTGCTGTTATTGACAGGAAGGAAGACAGTGTCATAATATTTCCATTATGCAAGATGTGCAATGACAACAAACTGTCCCTGGGTATTAAGGTATTTCATGTACCTCGAGATTTTCTCATCCTATGATTTTTGAAAAAATCTACAATAAGGAAAATCTTTTGCGCGCGTGGCAAAAAGTCCGGGCCAACAATGGCGCTCCTGGGATAGATCGGGTCTCTCTGCCCCAATTTGAACAAAAACTGACGGAAAACCTTGAATTACTCGGCAAGGAACTCAAATCAGGTTCATACAGGCCAATGCCTGTTATGGTTCATGCCAGGAAGAAAAAGGGTAACAGTCAACGGAATATCGGGATATCCACTATACGTGACCGCATTGTACAAAGATCGGTGGCCCAGGTACTGTCACCTGTTTTCTCACCCCATTTCCTCCCCTGCTCCTATGCTTATCTCCCCGGTCGCTCCGCTCTGACTGCTGTAAACAGGGCATCAACTCTTGTCAAGGATGGCTTCTTATGGGTCCTGCAGATTGACATTGAAAATTTTTTTGATGCCATTGACCACAAAATTCTCTTGGGCATCATAACTGCGAAGATCAAGGAAAAGGCAGTAATCAGCCTTATCAAGCGTCTGTTAAAAGCCAGGATATTCCGGGAAATGGGACTCTTTGACAATTTAACCGGTTCCGTCCAGGGCAGCGGCCTTTCACCTCTGCTGTCAAACATCTATCTGCATCCTCTGGACAAGAAGATGTGGGGTGAATACAAAGACGGATATCTCCGTTATTCTGATGATATTATTGTATTTTCCAAGGAACGTAATGTTCTTGAGGATGCCCTGAACAATATTGCTGTTTTTCTTCATACCCTGAAGTTACAGGTAAATCCCAGGAAAACATCCATATCACACACGGCTGATGGTATTGTATATCTTGGGTATCACCTGGATGTAAGGGGCAAGGGGCCAAGCCAAAAATCAGTTACCAGGCTTGAGGACCGGCTTCGTGAACATTTTGGTAAGATAAAGAGCAGTGACAATGTTGAACAGAAGATAAGGGACGCGGTGTCTGAAATTAGAGGATGGTTAAGTTATTACCACGCATTGACTCCCATCAGGCCGCCCAATATTATTTCATTACTTGCCCTCGCTCGCCTCGCCATAGAATCAGGTGAAAGCCAGTATGCCCAGGAGCTGGTACTTTCCAGTCAAAATTTCCACTATAAAAATGCTCAACTGGCCTTTTTTACCGGAGAGCTGTGTAGCTCTCTTGGGTTACAGAATCATGCGATGAGGGCATATGCCGGAGCGCTTGACATTGATCCCTCCTTTCTTGCTGCAAGGGATGCAATCGACAGGGTGCAACGGTCAGGCGATGATATTTATGAATCTATAAAACGCCTGCAGTTGCTGCTCCACAATAATCCACACTATCGTGAAGGCTACCTGTCCCTTGCAGAAAATTATCAGAAACTTGGACTTTTCGGATTTGCTCAGCAGGCATACAAAAAGGCCATGGAAATTGATGATGATGGCGTGGACAGGAGAGAATATGATATTCTGGAACAGAAAATCTCTGAAAGCAGTATTGCCAATACGGATTTTGATTATAAGAAAATAGACTTGGAGGCTTTTCGCACATTATTTGCCGGAAGAAAGGAGATGTTTGCAAGACAGTGGGTGGATGCAAGAGGGCGTTGGGGATTTGCTCCGGTAAGAAGACCGTTGAAGCTGACGGATATTCAGAAGCATCTGTCCGGTGACATTACTATTGGTGTATTTCCGGTTACAAGTGACGATAAGGTTGGTTTCATTGTCTTTGATATAGACACTCCCAAGCGAGAAATAGTGAAAAAGGGGCCGGGGATACTGGCCGATATGCGGAAGAAAGCACAAAAAGATATTCTGCAGATAAGAGAGGCCTGCAGGAAATCTGGCGCGGAACTTTATATTGAAGACAGCGGATACAAGGGCCGTCATGGGTGGTTGTTTTTTGAGGAAATGATTCCTGCAGCAATGGCGCTCAAGGTGGGACAGAAAATACTGCGTGTTGCAGGCAAACCGGAAGACAAACTTGTTCGTGAACTTTTCCCAATGGGCAAAAGTGACAGGCACAAAAGCGTTATCAAACTGCCTCTGGGTATCAACAGGAAGAATCATCGCCGCTGTCTGTTCGTTGATGATAGCGGCGTACCGTTTCCCGATCAGGACGCCCTGTTGCACGAGATCAAAAAGATCGACATTGCCAAGGTAAAACAGATACTGGATGATGGCAAAGCATCTCCAATCAGGAAAAGACGGGAAGACAAAAATCTTTCTAAAGAACTGGCCCATATGATTTCAGGTTGCCGCATATTGAATTTTCTGATTTCCAAGGCAAAAGACACTAATTATCTGACAAATTTTGAACGTATTGTGCTGTTATACACCCTTACCTTTGAGAAAGAGCATGGCGCGGATTATCTCCACGAAGTCATTTCACACTGTCTTAACTACAACTATGCCTATACACAGGAACGTATCAATAAACGCAAGGAGTATCCCATAAGCTGTCAGAAAATTATTGAATATTTTCCTGAGTTAGCTGAAAGTCTTAAGTGTGACTGTTCTTTTGATCTGCCGCCCGGAGCATATCCTTCTCCAGTCTTGTATTTGCTGGCATCCGAAATAAAAGCGGGCAAAACCGCAGGGATATTCGGCGCCGCTGGGGAAATTGAGAGTGATGAGGCTGTAACAGAGGAGACTTCAACACAGGACAAGAAAGGTGAGAAAGGGGATGATGAAGCAACCACCCTGGATTTTGAAACTATCTTTGCAGAGGAGCAGGAATTTTCCGGCAATGGCACAGAAAAGGCATCTCAAGACACGGTAAACGATGAAAATGTTCAGAATGTGGATATACCTCCGATGCGGCAGGAAAGAGAGTCGCTTGATCATCCGGACAGGCAGGGCGGCGACAGGGATGATCCGGAGGAGACGAAGTCGTCAGGTAACGCTGAGCCGGTGCCTGTGAATGCCGGCAGTGAAAAACCTTACCGGGACCGGATACTTCCCCTGCTCAATGCTTACCTGGAATTAAAAGAAAAAAAGTGTGATATAAATGACGAACTCAAGAGAATTACCGCACATATCGACAGATCCTTCAACCATACTGAAGGTGGTGTTATCCATACAAAATTCGGCAGGGTAAAGCGTCATGATGAGAGTAAAACCATTTTTATTATTGAGGCCGACTGAGTTGTCTTATGCAGACCCTGTATCTGAATGAACACGGACTGCAGATAAAAAAGAAGTCCAACAGGCTGATAGTAAAAAAGGAGGGGAAAATAGTAGAAGAAGTCGCCTTGGGTGAGCTGAAGCGCGTACTCATATTCGGTAATTCTCAGGTTACAACAGAGGCAATGAGACTCCTTTCAAAAAATGCGGTTGAAGTGGCCTTTCTCTCCGCACATGGCCGTTTTCATTACAGACTCGTGCCTGAAACGTCAAAAAATATCTTTCTTCGCCTGGCGCAGCATGAAAGATCCAGGGATCATTCCTTTAAAATGCAGTTCTGCCGGAATCTGGTCAGGGCAAAAATCAGGAATCAGAGAACACTGCTGGTGCGCTACCGGCGAAATCAACCACATGCAGATATCAATTCTCACTTGAGTGCCCTGAAGGCAAGCCTTGAGGATATTGACAGGCAGGATGATATCGCCAGACTCATGGGAATTGAAGGTCAGGCCGCAAGGACATATTTCTCAGGATACGGCAAGCTGCTTCGCGGAGATTTTAAAATGAGCGGCAGACAATACAGACCGGCGCCTGATCCGGTCAATGCAATGCTGAGTTTTGGTTACACCTTGATTCTGCATGAGATACAGGGGCTTCTTGAGGCATGCGGTTTTGATGTCTTTTTGGCTTTTCTCCACAGCGTCAAATATGGACGGGCATCACTTGCAATGGACATGCAGGAAGAATTCAGGGCCCCTGTTATCGACAGGCTTGTGCTGTATCTTGTAAACAGGAAAATTGTATCGCCGAATGATTTTAAAAAAAAGGGGAAGGGAGGGGTTTGGCTGAAAGAGAAACCGCGTAAAAGGTTTCTGACCAATTATGATCGTTTCATGACTGCTTCATTCCAGGATCCGGTTTCCAGAATGAAAAAAACTTTTCGCGGACTTTTAAGGGAACAGGTGCTTCAACTGGAAAATACCTTGATTCACAATTCTCATTATCAACCCTTTAATTTTCCTTCCTGATTCATATCGAATACCCTGATTTTTTTGCCGTCCATTGATGATAATCGTTATTGAGAAGCTGTACCTGACAATTGAAGATTTACATTTTTCCTTGTGAGTTGTAATTTTTTTTGGATTTCCATGGATATAATATTTCTCAAAGGAGGATCGCCTAATGAGTTATGAAGCCGGAGGAGCCGTTCTTGTCGCCCCTGCACTGGGTGCGGCATGCACTGCAGCAGCTACTGTGCTTGTGGGAGGTGTGGTTATCGGGGCTGGCTACATGGCAATAAAGGGAGCATGCCGGGGCGCCAGTACATGTAAGAATGCCTGGGAGAGTCATCTTTCCGAGCTCGAAGCTGAAAGAGAGAAAAGATTTGCCAAACTCAAATCGCAGGATGAACAACGCCTTAAAAGCATCAGGGAAAGTTATGCAAGCCTTGTTAACGCCAGCAGCGAATTTCTTGCAGAGCAGGAAAAAAAACTTAAAGAGGCTATTGAGAAAGAGGCCAGGGAAAAATTTGAGGCTGAGCAAAAAAATATTCAGCGCCAGGCCACTCTGAAAAAAATGGAAATGATTGACGCAGAGCTTAAAGAGGCTGCTGCCGGAAGTGCCTCTTTTACCCGTATCATGCGGGACCAAAACAAACAAGAAGAATACATTGAAAGGCTTAGAGCCAAACGTGAAGAGTTGAAAAGACGTGAACAGGAACTTGCCGGCAGTCTGGATGTTTCAGTCAACGAAAAACCGATCCTATCAAAATATGACAAACAGAACAACGTAATGGAAGATCTGCAGAACAGATTTGAAAATATACGACCCCGGCTTGAAGCGTTGATGAATTACAGAGTCAACATCATCTCCTTCTTTTCAATCACCTCCCAAGAGAAAGACATGTTGCTTGAGCAGATAGCAGATCTTCAAAATTTACTCAAGGATACCGCAGAAATTACCCCGGAGATAGAGGGCGCCATATCAAAAATAAAGGAGCAGTTCACCAGGTATGAGCAAAAGGAATCTGTGTATATCCTTGAAAGGGAAAAAAATGTCAGGCATTATGAATCGTTGCAAGAAAGATACTATACAGCCCTGCTTGATGATTCACTTTCAAAATTACTGGAACGCCCCCTTGATAAGTTAAATAATACACTTTCAAGTGTTTCAACCAGGTTGAATATACCGGGCGGTGATACTGGCAATCTTGCAGAGGAATTAAATTCCGCAGAGGCAGAATTTGACAAATCCAGTAGTTTGGCGTTTGAATCCTATCAAACTGGGTTGAATAAATATGTTAAGGATTCAATGGAGAGTGTTTTGTCGGACAGAGGTTACAGCGAGATCACAATAAAAAGCGCAAAAGACGGGACAGTAAATATTACGGCATGTGGCAATGAAAAATATAAAGATGCCTGCTTTAAGGGAAGCATATCATCTCAGGGCAGTATGAATATTGATCTTTCGCATCAGGGCTTTGCAAATCAGACGGAATGCAGCAGGGAATTTATGGCAATACAGGCAGCGCTTGAAAAAAAGGGGATATTCGTGGATATACACAGGCAGAAATCTGTGTGGATAACGAAAACCGTGGAAGGTCTCTTAAAAAAATTACGAAATATGGGATATGCTGAAAAGGATATTACCCTGAAGGAGCATAAAGGAAATGTCCAGCTGACAGCAACACGTGGCGGGACACAGAAAAAAATCATTGAAGTCAATGCCAGAGACGGGATCAGGGAAGCGGATACTGAATGTGCGACTGAAAAGGAAAAAAGTGCCACGGAAATACTAAAGGCAAGGGAGGTTCGTAAAAATGTCCATAGCCAGAAGGTTGAAGTACGATCCTGACCTTAATGCTGAAAACATAAATGATGCATCGGATATTCCTGAAGGAAGTTATTGCTGCATCTCTCTGTGGACTGACGGCATTATACGTATAAGAGGTACGGAAGGGGATATCCGGGAACTTAAGGAGTGGATAGAGGATAATCTTGATGTAGAATGGGACTATTTCAGCCTGTGTGGCTGATAAAACTCAATAAAGCATAGAATTCATATCAACAGGGAGGAGGAAGCCATGGACACAACGGGTCTGCCACATTGGTGGCTTGAATTAAGAAAGCGCCATGACCCCGGGATAAACAGGGTGTTTATTTTACATAATAATGTAAACGACCTGGTTTATCATGCCCAGGATAAAGAAAAAGGCACTGAGAACACGGATAGTTATTACGATACTCCGCACCCCTTTCGTGACCTGTTGCTGCATATACTGGCAACTGATGGGGGATTCGGCCCCATTCTTTTCTACTCCCCGACCTCGCCCCTTTCCCTGTTTTTCATAAACAGCGATGGAAAACACACCAATATATTCGTAGATCCCGATAAATTACGCACGGAAACAGACAAGCTTTTCAGTGGTGACTATAACCAGGAGGATAGTCACTTGTGGAAAAAATTTGCAAAAGCTGTCCAAACTGAAAAACGTGTCTTGCAGGAAAAACTGGATGTCCTCTTTGCAATAGAGCCAGTTCTTGAACAATATTCTTCAGCTTTCAAGATAGCCTTTATTATGGATTTTTTTGAAAAAATTACCACTACTCAGGAAAACGTCGCAGATTTTCAGGCTGAAGAGATTGTGAGAAAGTGGGCGCTGTCTGATAGTATCAAACAATCTCGAAATCTAATTATTGGAATGACTGTAGAGCATTCAATGCTGCCCGGAACTATAACAAGTTCTTCAAGCAATATACATGGAATTGAAGTTTCTATGCCAGGTCCGGAAGATCGTCTGAATTTTCTGGATTTCTGGAGCAGGCCATCGTTTTCAATGGGGACATCAATTGTGGAACTTGGAGGTGGATTTGTGCCGTCAGACAGGGAAGACGGGATGGATTCACAACAGATCCAGCAGGGCAGGCGCGAGAGTCTGGCCGGGCTGTCGAGGGGATTTCGTCTCGTAAATCTTGATGCCATGTGCAGGATGGCAACTGTCGAGACTGAAGGCATCATTACTGACCAACTGTTCAGACAATTCAAACAGATAATAATCAGGGAGGAGAGCCGCAACCTCCTTGAAGAGATAGAGCCAAAGCATTCCTTTGATGATATTGGAGGACTGGAATATGCCAAGAAGCATTTCAGAAACGTCGCCAACAAATTGATCAGCAGCGCTGCTGTTTCAAGACTGCCAAAAGGGCAGAGTGTGCCAAAAGGAATTCTGCTCGCAGGACCTCCGGGCACTGGAAAAACCATACTTGCGGAAGCGCTTGCGAGGAATACAGGCATGACCCTGGTCAAACTTGGCAATATCCGGGCATCTCGGTTAGGTGAATCAGAACGTAACCTTGCCAGAGCGCTCTCGCTGATTGAGAAAATGGCCCCGGTGGTAGTATTCGTAGATGAGATTGACCAGTCTTTTGGAAGCCGTTCCACAGGACACGAAGGGGATAGTGGAGTGGACAGGAGGATATTCGGCAAACTCCTTGAATTCATGGGTGACAATACCAAACGGGGAAAGGTCTTGTGGATAGCGGCAAGCAACCGGCCAGACCTGCTCGATGAGGCAATGAAGAGCCGGTTTGATACCGTAATGGCAATTCTTCCTCCATACGAGAGTGAGGAGTGTAAAAAGATATTACTCACCATGGAACATAGGATACCTGGCTTAAGATACGCTGACGCTCTGACTAATGAAATTGATAAGTATGTTCAAAAGATAGCAGGCATGCCCGGGCGCGCCATTGAAACCCTTGTAAGAAAAGCAGTTGATATTGCAGGTGAAGAGGGATTGGACGGAGAAATAGTGCTTGAATCGCATCATATCGATCGTGCCATGAAGTTGTTCAAACCCAATATTGACCAGCGTGAAGTTGATCGCCAGACAATTAATGCCGTCATGGCTGTCAATTTTACAGACATGATGCCATCTGACCCCATGATGTACCCTCCACACCTCAGACCTGCTATACAGGAGGCTATCGGACAGGAAGGCATGAAAAGCAATACCTCTCTTGCAAGATACCTGGACAAGCTTCAAGGCAAGTGGGTTTCAAATAATAATTGACATTCAATGATGATATGAAAAGAAAAAAACTGGTGAATACTGCCACCGTCGCGGATTATCTCAGTGGCGGCAATCTTTGCTCACTTTCACCATACCTTATTAATGCGCTTGCAGTCCTTCCCGGCGATCTGGTGATATTTTCATTGTATGAAGATTTTTCCGGAAAAAAGATAGCGGCCCGCGTTGCTCCAGTACGCCTTGAAACTGGACCGGATGAGTTAAAAATAGCTGCTGAAGCTGAGGTGTGGAATTTTCTGGACATCCGTCCCGGAGACAGAGTATTTGCAGCATCAGGATATGAAATGCCAGCCTGCACATGTGTAACTTTTGAGGCTCACAGGATGCCAGCTGATCAAAGCCCTCCGCAGGAAAATCAGAAAGCCATCTTCGCTAAATTCACGTCGAAGGAAAGGCAGGCCTGCAGGAAAATGATCCTTCATGCCAGGTGGGCAGTCTTTCCTGGCGCAACATTTTGTATCAACATTGACGGTGAGCCACTCACATTTTATGTAAATCCCATGGGCAATACTGGACTGGATTGCGGCATTATCGATTATGGAACTCAAATTACCATTTTTGATGCCGAAGATCGGGAAATTTTTGAAAAAGAAAATCAGCTAAGGATTGCCAACGCAACTCTTCTTGAATTGGATAATGATATAATGAACCTGGAAAACATTATCAAATCGAATTCAGAAGAATTGACCCGAGTGAAGGAACAGATAGACATACTTGAAAAAGAGGAAATGTTTCTGGAGAAACAGCGTACAATGCTCCAGAATGAACTGGAAAATTTCATGGATGGTCCTCTTAAGGACAAGGAAGAGGAACTGAAGACAGTCAGGGACAGACTTGCAGAGGCTGAGGAAAAATATCAGGACGCAGAGGCAAATTTAGACCATGAAGGATTTGATATGGAACGAATGGAACAGGATATAAAAAACATTGAAGAAAGTTTGCATGAAGTGTTTGAGGAACTATAGGCAAAGATGACTTTAAGCGATATAACTAAAAAGTTGCAGCAAATTGAAGATGAATGCACTTTTAAAAAAAATAAATTTTCTGACCTGCAAGAGCAGAAAAATCATATCCAACAAAAAATCAATGAGCTTCGGAAGGATGTCATATTAAAAAAAGAACAGAACAAGCTTCATCAGACAGAGATAAAAAAACTGGAGCGTACACTTGCTCAGAAGAGAGCGCAATTCCTTGATGGGATTGAAGAAAAAATACGCCAGACCAAAAACAAAATCGAGAAAGTGGAAGAAGATATAGCCCAACTGAAGCAATATGAGGAAGCACAGGCCGGGGTGCGGCAACAGCACAGGCTGCTTTCAGAGCAGTATGAAAGGTTTAAAACAGCTCTAAGGGTTGCGACTTATCTGAAAAGCAGAAAAATCAATTTTTCCCAATGTGCCGCTAATGCGAACAGCTCCCCGCCCGGAGAAAATTTTAAAGAAAGGGTGAAATTTCTGCTTGAGACAGTAAGGCCCATCCTTGATCAACAGAATATACACTATTAGGAGAAAATATGACGCAGATACGTTTCATGCCTATAATAGCTGTTCTTCTGCTATTTGTATGTCTGGATATATCGCTTGCAAAGGATACAGACACTGAAGGTAATATCTCTGTCAAAATGGTCATTTTACTGGATCGCTCAGGATCCATGAACTGGAACACCGGCGATCCGCGTGGACTTTCAAGGGCAGCGGTGGAATTTCTTCTGGATCAGCTTGAATTGGCCAGTCCTGATAACAGGGCTGCACTTGTTCTTTTTGCAAGCAGAACAGAAATCATTCCTGAAGACGGCCTCACGGATAATATGGATAATATCCGAAATCAGCTTGATGCCGTGAGCGCTATAGAAAAAAACTCCGCCATTGGTCTTGAAACAGACCTTGAGCTGGCCCTGAATGACGCGCTCAGACTTCTCGGCAACGAGAAAGGCGGAAAGGAAATAGTGTTGATTTCGGATGGCGAACCACAACCTGACATGCGTCATTCCTATAGCAGGGTCATAGACAGATATCCGTTTCTGTTTCAAAAATTTGTAAAGGCAAAGACGAAAAAATTGAAACAGAAGTACAGAGAAAAGATCAATCAGGCATCCATTGAAAATATAATGGGAGCGCAGTTTGGCGCCCTTGAAGATACAGGTGTTGAAATTTACCCAATAGCGCTCAGCGGCATGACTTCTGCGGGAGAGGAACTGTTGCGTAAGATGGCCGTTGAAATCACAAAGGATGAATCAGCCTTTATAAAAATAAAGGGGAACAATCTGGTTGCTGCACTTGACCAGACAGTCCCCAAACCGGAAACACTGATTACCGTACACAGGGATGCACTGAAATCCTCCGGCAGGGATACGTGGGAAACCGGCTTTGAGGTTGCATGGACTCTCCAGCAGATGCGTATAATGTTTCTTTACTCCAGCCCGCCGTCGCATGACATAACATGGCAGTTGCATACCCCACAGGGGTTGGTAACCGCATCGTCACCTGGTACATGTAGTTATATGGCAGCAAAGGAAAAAAACGGGAGCGGTGGAAAAATATTTGAGCGCATCTTCATTGACAATCCACCCCCTGGTAATTATTCGATATCTTTTTCTTCAACCGGCTTTATTACACCCGTAAACGTAATAGTGGAAGGACGAACCAACGCTTACATCATCATCAATGCACAGCCTGACCCAACTGAAGCGGGCACCCCAACCGACATCTTTTGCAGGATAAAAGGGGGACATAACATAGTTCTAAAGCAGGGAAAGGCAAGAATAATAGATGAATCCGGACACATCAATGGCCTGATTGAAAATTTTGTTGCTCAAAGCAATAATACTCTCATGGGCCGATGGGTACCCAGGCGTCCTGGAACTTACAAGATAAAATTTACAGGTTATATGGATAATGACAGGAGTCAGTATATTACTGCTCGCAGGCAGATCCTTGTAAAACCCCGCAGCGCTGTCAAATTGCAGGTGAGCATACCTACTTTCTGACAGAATCCATGATGAGGAATAAAATAAAAATGCCAAAAATATATTCGTGGATATTGTTCCCCCTTATCTTCCTGTTTCCAATACTAAATTCCGCAGATATAAGCATTGCGGAAGATGGCTCAAAAATTCAAAAGCCGGGGAAGGACAAGGGAGCCAGTCTGGATGCTTCGGGTGAGTCGCTTGAATTTGGAGTGCTCGATACAGAACGTCACTCGTACACTATTCAAAACATAAAAGTGCAGCATGACGGAATCAGATCAGTCACGGTGCATATTAGTGCTACGGGCATAAGACATGAAGAATCAAACGTGGCATTGAATCCTGAAAAATGGCTGAAAATCACGCCAGTTGAAGGGATATCTTCTCCTGACAACCCGTTTCTATTCAATATCAGGGTACAACTTCCAAAGGATCTTTCGGGGCTGGTTCAGGACGGACTCTATACAGGACGAGTTAAGATTGAATCTGAAGATGCGGAATCACCGATTTTCATCCCATTACGTTTTACTGTAAACCTGCCCGATTTTGTGCCCGTCCCCCCGGATATAGTTGATACCGGTATTTCAGTCCCGATATCCTGTTGTCTGCCTGCCCAGGAAAATTTCAGCATCGAGCTGCGACCTGATGAAAATGATGTTCTGAATGATATAGCTGTGAAGGTAGTAGCTCCCATGAATATTGTCATGGAAGAGTCAGGCAACAGTGTGCCGGAATCCCAGATGCTTATTACCAATCTCGATTCCCTCAAAATAGTCGACCTGATTGTTTACGCAGGCACGGAACCCACTAATATCCCCATGACGGTACAGGTCAATAATCCGGCGATGCCTGCTGGCACATATGAGGCAACCATTGCCATCCGAGGGGAATTTGGAAGGACACTGTATGTCCCTGTTTCCATGGAAATTGCTGAAAAGGGCGCTTTCCTTGTTGACAGGATACGTATTTATCTTCTTATCGCACTGGCAATATTGGCCCTCATGTTTTTTGCCAGGCCGGGACGGATGTTTTTAACGAGGCGTAACAGGTTCCTGCGTAACAGATTCAAAGTAACCAGAAAGGGCGTACCTTCTACATGGAACAGGTACTTCAGTGCAGTGCCCTCAAGTGGTAAGGATCGTGTAACCTGGCGAATATCCGCAAGTGGAGGGACGAGATTTTCAAAACGTGGCCTGCCCAGGCCCTCGAAAAATATAGTTCTTGACTCACCTTCCCGTTTTACTTTGACAGACGGTAACAGGGAACAATATGAACTCAGCGCCTCAAGCGTGACCAATTTTGTAATAAATTTCAGGGTCACCAGGAGTCCATATCGTATATCTTATATTGTTTGGGAAGGGCTCCTTTACTCTTTATCTGCACTGTTCGTTACTGGCTTTCTTTGCTTTCCGCCGTTACTGTGCCGGTTACTTTCTTTTATCAACTGAGGAGGCGATATACATGGATACTCAAGGGAGAGAAAATTTAGAGGCAGCGCTGAAAATAGGTGAACTTGACCTGCTCCCAATACCGCAATGGAAGGCCTATCCAACTTATTTCATTGGGGCCGGCGGAATGGGATTCTTAACGGTTTCGTGGCTGATGTACTATTTTTCACAGGCCATCCCTGAAGCCAGTGACATTAGTGAGTTTGACTGTGCAAAATTTCTTACGTTAGATACGGCAGAATTCATGAAGGATTCTGATCTCCCGCCCGGTTCAATGCAGAATATTGCCGAAAACACCCTGGTACGCATGGATGGAGACATTAACGCAATTCTTGAAGATGTTAAAAGGGGCCTTTATCCCGGCATTGCAGATTTTTATCCCCTGAGTGAAGAGACAAGAGAAGTGTCTGACGTACGCAAAAAGGTGGGTACCCTTAAAGATGGTGCAGGCACTACCAGACCATTTGGTCGTATAGGTTATTTTTTTAACTACACAAAGATATACAATAAATTATTTGCTCTGATTAAACAGCCTGTAGTATCCCAGCAAATGAGATACGGTGGTACATTTGAAATACTTGATGAGGGTCGCCGTTGTTTTTTCATCGTCTCCTCTCTTGCGGGTGGGACGGGAAGTAGCTCTTTTATTGACATCGCTGCAACATTACGCAAGATTCAGGAGGAGAATTTCAGCCAGGAAAACTGGATAATTATAGGAGTTTTTACCCTGGCCGAAGTACTTGCCATTGATGGGAAGGTAGACCAGACATCCAAAAAGCAGAGAATGAAAGCCAATACCTATGCTGCTTTAAAAGAACTGAATCATTTTATGTCTGGTAACAGTTTCCATGCCAATTACGGTGAGAAGGGAGAAATAGAGGTACATGTTACAAATACCATGGATCAGGATAGTCTGTTTGATCTTGTATTTCTCGTGGATACCCCTAATCAGGAGAAAAGGCCCTTATCCGGCCGTCAGGAAGTCGCCCAGTTTCTTGCACAGTCCATGCTTCTTCTTGGAGGCTCGGAAATCAGTCCCAAATTTTTCCAGAGGGTGGTGGACACAACGGCGCTTGGCTATTTCTTTTCTCCATATCCAGCCGCGGCAAGGGAACAAGAAAAGACTGTGGAGCAGCAGCAGTTTCGTTTTTCAACCCTCGGCCTTTGCAAGCTTGAAATTCCAGTAAAAAAATTACTTGAATATTCTCTTGTCAAACTCTCCCTGGAATTTTTAGAAAGACTGGAAAATCAAAATTATGTTGATATCCCTCAGGCAGCACAGGATATTATGCTTAAATGTCGATTAAGGCCTGAAGATCTGGATATAGCATTTGAAGTATGCAGGGAAGATCTATTTGAGGTAAGTGATGACCTCATTGGCGATCTCAGAAGGGCCCAGGAACCAATGGATGAACTGCGCAACTCGATCAATGAAATGGTGATAGATGCTGACCACATATCTGAAATGTCTGACACGGTTCTCCGCAATGAACTCCAACGAATTTTTCCGGTGAGCGGTAATGGCGATATTGTCAAATATATAGATGAATTGCTGGATGAGGGGCATGGAAATGTCATAGGCGAGTTACTGGCCGAGATAGAAAAAAATCTGAAGGAGTATATGGATAGACTCAGAGACGAACTTCAGGTTGCCTCAGACAGCCTTGCGCGCAGGGATAGTCAAGACGCCGGTAATATTTTTATAGATAACATGCTGGATAACCGCATGCTAAATGACATGCTGGAAGAGATGGATCATAATTGGGGTCCCATCAGATCCCGGGTGGTACCTGGCTACAGAAATCGTTTCCTGGATGAATACGAAGGTGCCATACAGGAGACTGCATCACAGATGCAGGATATGCAGGACAGAGCATTTATTACATCTGTATGGGAATATAAAATCCGTCTTGTGGAAAACTTGATTGACAATCTACAAGGCCTGGCAGGAAGATATGCTGCAGATCACTTTAGCTCAATAAGACAGAACATTTTAGATCGGTGTATAGAGATAGAAAAAGCCCTTCTGGTCAAGCACCGTTTTTCTTTAATCGCACTGAGCCCTGAAACTTACTATGAAAG
>JANTGH010000091.1 GCA_024763055.1 Desulfobulbaceae bacterium | reverse complement strand
TGATGCATCGGATCCGAAATATTATTGATCCGGAAAAAATTGATTACATTGTCGTCAACCATGTGGAAATGGACCACTCGGGCAGTCTGCCTGAAGTTTTTGAAGCCGTCAAACCGGAAAAAATCATCTGCTCAAAAATGGGCCAGAAGGCCTTGATCAAACACTTCCACCACGATGACTGGCCGTATCATGTTGTCAGTCCCGGCGAGGAGATCAGCCTGGGGAAAAAGACTCTGAGCTTTCTGGAAACACGGATGCTCCACTGGCCCGATTCCATGTTCACCTATATTAAAGAGGATGAAATTCTCTTTTCGAGTGACGCTTTTGGGGAGCACCTTGCCACGAGTGAGCGCTTTGACGACGAGGTGGACCCGGCGGTGTTGATGCATGAAACCACCAAATATTATGCCAATATCCTCACCCCTTACTCGCCGCTGGTCAAAAAACTGCTTGCCAAGGTCAAGGAGATGAACCTGCCGATCAAGATGATTGCTCCCGATCACGGCGTTATCTGGCGTAAAAATATAGGCACAGTGCTGGATGCCTATGGACGCTGGTGCGTGCATGAAGGAAGTGGCAACGCACTTGTTATCTACGATACCATGTGGCATTCAACAGAGATGATGGCCAAAGCTGCGGCAGAGGGTCTGCAGGATGCGGGGATACATTATAAACTTCTTGATCTGCAGGTCAACCATCGTAGTGATGTCATGACCGATGTGCTCGAGGCCAGCGCCATCCTGCTGGGGTGCTCGACCCTCAACAACGGAATGCTGCCGAGGATGGCCGGTTTTCTCATGTACATGCGCGGACTTCGGCCAACCAATAAAATAGGCGCTGCCTTTGGTTCATACGGCTGGTCGGGAGAAGCGGTCAAACTCATGAACAAATCCATGGGAGAGATGAAATTTACTCTCTGTCACCCCGGACTCAAAGTACAGTATGTACCTGAACACACACACCTGAAAAAATGCGTTGAACTGGGCCGCACCGTCGGCAACACGCTCAATGATTTTTTAGCCGGCAAAGAGATAACTTCGGTTGACAACATTATTTAGGTTGCCTTGAATCCAGAAAACCGGACAAAAAACGAATAACCCGCATGGCTGGACCAAATTTTCAGGCCACAGCCGCAATAAACAATAAAAATTACCCGGAACAACAAGGCGTTACGGGATGTTTCCGGACAAACCAGCATGGCTTCGCGGCACAACAAATGATGAAAATATATATACTGAAAATTCCTGTTTACCTGTAGAGCGGGTGGGTAGCGTTGATTAATATTGACATGTCAATATGTTACACCGCGGTGTAACAAGATGGATCACGTAGCACCGCTTGCGGTGCTACGTGTTAACCCGGCGCTCTGCGCCATTTTCGGATAAACCAGGGAGAACAAATGAAAATAGTCGTTGATAAAAATGTTGTTGAATTCAGCCCGGAAACACCTCAGGAAACATCGGACATGGAAACCCTGTGGCGGATCGTGGTTGATTGCGTACAGGACTCCAAAAAAATGGAACCTATCGGGGAATATATCCCGACAAAATCAAATATCGCCCGGTTTGTGATCGAGAATGTCCCGGGCGGCGAAACCCATTACAGTAACGACACGGTTCAGGAGGAATGCACGGTATACTGTGCTATCTGCAACAAGTACGCCCACCTGAACCCAGGTGATTCCGTACCCAACTGCTGCGGCCGGGAAATGGAAAAACTCGACTGATCTTTTCGGTACTAACCCGTATATTTCACAAGGGATCGGTGCAAACCGGTCCCTTTTTCTTTGCCGGTAAGCGTTGAAAAAACTTACAAACTTTCAATAGCTGTACCGGCAAGATCAAGGAGTGAGCCAGGCAATAGACCTAGAAAGAGCAACAAAATGCCCAGGGCAAGGGCCAGTGGGCGAACATGGGCCGGCGTGGCCAGGAGCCGGTCATCCCGACTGCCAACCAGACTGATTTTGATCACCTTTAAATAATAAAAAATACCGAGCAGGGTGTTGAGCACCGCGGCAAGCACCGGCCAGAAATACCCGGCCCTCCAGACGGAAGTCAGGAGGAACAGCTTACCGGTAAAACCGGCAGTTGGCGGCAGACCGGCCAGGGAAACAAAAGTAATGGCCAGCATGATGGCCAGCATGGGCGAACGTTGCCACAGGCCCCTCAGATTTTCAAGGGGGATATCATGCTCCTCCCCGGCCACCTGAATAGCAACCAGAAAGGCGGCAAGCGTCATAACGGCATAAACGGCTCCATAAAAAAGTGCTGCGGTCAGCCCTCCATCATGCGGAGCCAGCAGGCCGAGCATGATATAACCTGCATGGGAAACAGCCGAATAGGCAAGCAACCGTTTCAGTTCCGTCTGGGCCAGGGCCATGAGATTGCCGAGGGTCATGGACAGGATGGACAAAATGGTGAACACCGGAACCAGGCCCTCCATTCCCATAAACATGGAAGCAACACGCACCAGCAGGGCCACGGCTGCCAGCTTGGGCAGAGCGGCAATATAGGCGACCACTTCGGCCGCAGCCCCTGCATAGACGTCCGGGGCCCAGAAATGAAATGGAAAAGCCGCCAGTTTATACAACAGCCCCGCCATAAAAAAAATCACCCCGAGAACAGCCATGGAATCATCGAGATGATCGGGAATGGCAGGAATGATATCAATAAGAAAGGTGGAACCGAAGGCCCCGTACAAATAGGTTATTCCATAAAGCATAAAGGCCATTGACACCGCACCAAAAACCATGTATTTGGCAACGGATTCAAACTGAAATCCCAGTCCCTTGCGATAAGAAGCGACAATAAACAGTGGATAAGAGGAAATTTCCAGTCCAATAAACAGGGTGAGCAGTTCTGTAGCGCCTGTAACCAGGAGAAGTCCCAGAGTGCCGACCGAGACAAAGAAAAAAAACTCGCCGATCTTTTCCTGATCGGTCTGGCGAAGTTTACCGGCAATGACACAGGCAAGAAGAAAAGACCCACAAATCAGAAAACTAAAAAAACGACTGAAACTGTCTACCTGAAACGCCCCGTGAAAGAAACCATGCTGTGCATGCAGGCTCAGAAGACTGGCCAGAGTGGCGGTAATACCGAATCCTATGGCCCAAGGGTATGGATTTTTATATTCAAACAGTGCGCTGATAAAGAAAAAAATCGCCGCACCGCTGATAATGACCTCAGGCAGTATACCGTTGAGCATCAGTTTGCCTCTTTAATTTAAAAATCCATGCAGCAACCGGGTAATGAGCGCTGCAATGTCTATGGTTTTTTCAGCTGGTAGACGGGCAATAATTTCCTCTAATACCGGGTTCATCATCCTGAGCAGGGGCGCTGGATAAAAACCAAATAGAATGACGAGAACCGCGGGTGGCAAAAGGCTTGCCCACTCCCTGATATTGATGTCTACCGCATACCTCGGATCCCCGCCCTTACCCCAGGTCACAGTCAGAAACATCCTGAACATATAGGCCGCCGCCAACAGAGCCCCAGGAATAACCCAGGCCCCGACCCGATAGCTATGGCTGAATGCGCCACTTAAACAGAGAAATTCACCGACAAAGCTCGCTGTGCCTGGAAATGCCAGTGAAGAGAGACTGTACAGCCCTAAAAAAAAGACAAATCCGGGCATCAGTCGTCCCAGGCCTGCGTTGTCCTGCAATGCTCTGGAGTGGGTCCGTTCATACAGCATACCGGCGAGAAGAAAAAGACCACCGGTCGTCAGTCCGTGGTTGATCATCTGCAGCATGGCACCTTGAAAACCCTGTATGTTGAGGACACTGATTCCCAAAGTGACAAACCCCATATGGGACACCGACGAATAGGCTATAAGTTTTTTCATGTCCTGCTGGGCCAGGGAGAGCAATCCGCCATAAAGAATGGCAATAACGGAAAAAACAATCAAAAACGGAGCCAGACTTACACTGGCTGCCGGTGCCAGGGTCAGATTAAAACGAAGCAATCCATAGGTGCCCATTTTCAGCAGCACACTGGCCAGGATCACCGAGCCGGCCGTCGGCGCTTCCACATGGGCGGCAGGTAACCAGGTATGCAGTGGTACCATTGGAATTTTGACAGCAAATCCAATGAGAAAGGCAATGAAGAGCCAGAACTCCCAACGGGAGGAAAGATGCAGACTCAACATGGCTGGATAACTGAAACTACCTGCCTGAACATAAAGCCCCACTATTGCCAGCAGCAGAAAAATAGAACCGCCAAGCGTATAAAGAACAAACTTTATTGCCGCATATTTTCTCCGGGGACCACCCCATATGGCAATAAGCAAAAACATGGGAATAAGCATGGCCTCCCAGAAAAAATAAAACAGGACCAGGTCAAGGGCGACAAAAACCCCGGTGAGGATGCCCTGAGTCAACAGCAGACAGGCCATGCATTCCCGAACCCGGTGGGTAATATAACGCCAGGAACAGAGCACTGTCACCGGCCCAAGAAAGGTGGTCAGTAAAACAAGCGGCAAGCTGATGCCATCTACTCCAAGCAGATAACTCAGTCCGTAGCTGGAAATCCAGGAATGATTTTCGACAAACTGAAAACCCGGCAGCATTGGTTGAAAAGCACCATAAAGCGGCAACGAAAAAAAGAAAGCCAGGGTGAGAATAATCAGGCTGAACCAGCGGCTTGTCTCCTCATCCTTGATAATCGCCAGTACCATGGCCCCAATGATAGGCAGAAAGATAATCAGGCTTAAGCAGGGGTAGCTGAGCGTTGACTGGTGAAGCGTTGCAAGTGGGGTCATCTGTTTTTATTTGACGGTTACGTGGTTTATCCAAAGATCGACCGGAAAATTACATAATTCCAGTCGTTTTCCGCGAACAGCGAAGCATCGTCATCCTTGTGGTTGCGATATGAATATGCAGGGTCCTCACGCCGCTTACCTCTAATCGGATCATGCTGATTATCGTAAATATAAGGCCAGCAGAATAATACCTGCGAGCACGGTCAGGGTTCGTGCCACATAACGTGACAGAATTCCCGGCTGCAGGAACACTCGCATATGGTCCCCAAGACGCAGCACCGCAGCGGCCGAGTTGTCAACAAAACCATCAATCACTCGCTCATCGTTCCAGGCCGATAAACGGGCTAATCCACGGAGTAACGGCAGAGCCAGGGTCTTGTGTAGATTCTTGATGACCTGTTCATCGAGCATGCGCAATACGTTGCGACAAAAAGCCATAAACCAGGAGGCACCACGCCGGTAAAACCAGTCCAGATCAAGTCCGACCTTGGGCTCAGGGTAGAGCTTTTTAATCAGCAGAAAAAAGCCAAGCATGGTGAACAGCAGGATCTGTAACGAAGCCATGACATGGGCACCTGAATAGGGGTGATAGGTGGCATCAAAAGGAAGCATTTTATACAAACCTGACGGATTGATACCTATGAGAATGCAGTAGTACGAGGCCAGGGCCATGGCAATGAGCATATTGAGAGGCGCCTCTTTCTCAGGCGGTGAAAAAGAGGGTTCATCACGCCAGAACCAGATAAAATAAGGTACCTTTAAGCCGGTATGAAGAAAGGTACCGGCAGAGGCCAAGGTCAGCCCCAGAGCGGCCCACTGCAGATGACTTGCCCATGCGCCGGAAATCACCATTGATTTGGAAACAAAGCCTGAAAACAGTGGAAAGGCGGAAATGGACAGCCCCCCTATCAAGGTAAAGACAAAGGTATAGGGCATATATTTCCATAGCCCGCCCAGTTCACTGAAACGGGAGCGGCCCGTCACTTCAAGCACGCCGCCGACCCCCATAAACAACAGGGCCTTATACAGGATATGGGCATAGGCATGAGCACAGGCGCCGTTTAAAGACAAGGCCGTGCCGATTCCCACGCCAGTGACCATATAACCGACCTGGCTGATAATGTGATAGGAAAGCAGCCGACGGGCATCGTTTTCAAGTACGGCGTAGACAACACCATACAGGGCCATGATTACCCCGAGAACAATCAAAATTTCAAAACCGGGAAATGACCTTATAAGCGCATAGACGGCTGTTTTGGTTGTATAGGCGCACATGAACACTGAGCCGACTACGGTGGCGCTGCCGTAGGCATCCGGCAGCCAGGCATGCAGGGGCGGTACGGCGGCATTAAGGAGAAATCCGGCCAGAATAAGATACTGAGCCAGTCCAGCGCTCTCCTGGTCAAAGCGAACAAAGGCTATGGAGCCGCTTTGATGATAGTGCAGGAAAATCCCACCGAGGAGCAGAAGTCCACCGGCGACATGAACAAGAAAATAACGGTAACCGGCCCGGGATGAACTCCTGGTTTTCCGAAGAAAAACCAGGGCTGAAGAAAAGACCATCAATCCTTCCCAGAAGAGAAACAGGGTCAGAAAATCACCGGCAAAAACACACCCGAGAGCGGAACCCACATACCCCATGGCCGCAACCTGTTGCCAGGGTTCTTTTACATGCAGACCATAGATAGCGCCGATAAACGACATCAACGCAAAGACATTGGCAAAAACCAGGGCTAGCTTATCAACCCGGCCAAAGACCAGGCTCAGGCCATTGATATTAACAGTACCATATATTCCCGGATGCATCCCCAAGACCAGGGTGAAGGCCAAAAGAGGCACAAGCAACACAACGGCCTGTCTCCAGATTCCCTTAAGCCAGGGGATAACCGGTAAAACTACAAAAAAGAGCAGAGATGGATGAAGAAAAAAGGTATTGCCCATTACTCTTTCCCTTTAGCGTCATAATAGTCTTCCGGCCGAAACAACCAGGCGTGACCCAGCCATTTGGAGGCAATAATAATGAGCGCACAGGCAAGAAAACCGAAAAGGGCCCAGAAACCTGGTATCTCATCACCAAGAAAATGCGGGTGGTGCCTGGGCACCAGCAGGTCACCGACCACGAGCAGAGCGAGAAGAGCACAGAAGCTTTTCCGCACCATGCCATAGTGGCTGCGCAACCAGGAAATACAACGAACAATCATGAAAGAACCTCCCCAATCAGCCATAAAAACGGCTGTGGAAAAAGACCAAAAATGACAGTGAGCGCCGCAGTAATGGACAATGGTATAACCATAAAAGACGGAGCTTCACCAAGGTGCTGGTCTTCAGGTCGCAATTGATAGAAAAAGGCACGATAGATAATCGGTAGAAAATATCCCGCATTCAAGAGGGAGCTGGTCAAAATGATCACCAGCAGCAGGATGGAATGATTATCAAGACAACCAAGACCCAGAAACCATTTGGTGATAAATCCTGCCGTACCCGGTACACCGATCATGGAAAAGGCACCAATGGTGAAGGCGACCATGGTCACCGGCATGCGGCGACCGATGCCGGACAGCTCGGAAATATATTTCTTGCCCGTGGCGACAAAAATAGCGCCGGCACAGTAAAACAAAGTGATCTTGGAAAAGGCGTGATTGGCGATATGGATAGCGCCACCGGTCATGGAGCTCACCGACACCAGGGCAAAACCCAAAGTGATGTATGCCAGCTGGCTGACCGTGGAATATGCCAACCTTGCCTTGAGATTGTCATGGGTAAGGGCAATCATGGAGGCGAGCAGAATGGTCGCCGACATAAACAGGGCCGAGGGCATGACCAGGCCAAGACTCTGCATCAGTTCCGGCCCATAGACACTGTAAATAACCCGGGCAATGCAGAAAACCCCTACCTTTACAACGGCCACGGCATGCAGCAGGGCCGAGACCGGAGTCGGAGCCACCATGGCTGACGGCAGCCAGGAGTGCAGTGGAATAAGACCTGATTTTGCAATACCGGCAACAAAGAGAATAAAGAGAATAACAAGCAGAGTAGGGTCGGCATCAGCAGGCAGGAGACCATGTGGGCCAAAATCAAGATTACCTGTTATCACATAGGTGAGGACCACTGCCGAGAGAAAAAAAAGTTTCCCTGTTCCCATCAGATAGACCAGATATTTATTGGCGCCCCATTTGGCTTCACCGTCTTCATGGTGCATAACCAGGGGATAGGTGAAAATGGAGACCAACTCGTAAAACAGATACATGGTAAAAAGGGATCCCGATAAGGCCACTCCGAGGGCCGCTGACAGGGTCAGGGCAAAGCAGGTATAATACCTTGTCTGGGCATGTTCCTTCAGGCCGCGCATATAGCCGATGGAATAAAAGGAGGTCAGGATCCAGAGAAACGAGGAAATAAGGGCAAAGACCATGGAAAAACCATCCACCCGGAAAACCAGGGAACAGCCTGGAATAATTTCCACGATATGACAACGGATCACCTGACCGCTCAGGATCGTGGGCACCATGGCCAGAACCAGCAGAAATTTAACAACACCGGTCAGCACGGAAACCGTTTCCCGCCGGTTGGGATTATCACGAAAAATCATGATCAACCCGGCACCAAGCAGAGAGATGGTCACAATCAAAACGGGCAATATGGAAAAAGCTGTTTGTTCCACTATTCTTTCCGGTCAGACAATTTTACATTCTGGTGATCGACGGATTACCGATCAGCCCTTAAGTTTGGTCAACTCATCAACAGCAATAGTTTGATAGTTGCGAAATACCGCCACTGCAATGCCAAGAAACACGGCTGCTTCCGCAGCGGCAATACCAATAATAAACAGCGTGGTGATCCTGGCCTGCATCGGATCGGATACGAGGTAGGTACCAAAGGCCATAATATTGATACCTACTCCCTGCAGGAGCAATTCCAGGGAAATGAGAAATCCGATCAGGGTGCGGCGAAAAAGCATGCCGTACAGTCCTATGGCAAACAGGGCATGAGCCACAACCACATAGACAAGTAAATTATTGGGCAGGGTGGCGAGAAATTCCATAATCAAAGCCTCCTGTTAATCAGGGCAATGGTAACCGCACCGATAACGGCAACGGTCAGGAGAATGGAAATTATCTCAAAGGGGAGCAGATACTCCTTGAGCAGCATCCAGCCGATACGGCTTTCATCAACCTTATGGGCCGAGGCAACAATATGCCGTCCCTCCAACCCTTTCAGCGTAGCGCCAAGCATGGTTGTTACCAGCACAACCGGTATGGCGGCCTTAATATCCAGGGGTTTCACCCCCTCCTCTCCCACCTTGCGCGTCAGGGAAACACCAAAGGCTATGGCCACGCAGACTGCACCGATGTAAATCATGATCTGCATGACCGCAACCAGGGGGCTCCCCAGATTATAGTACAACCCGGCCACACCGAGCAGGGAACCAACCAGGCCAAAAAAACAGTATATCAGGCTCTTGGAGGAAACCGCGATAATGCCGCCCACAAGAACGAGCAGCAGGATCATGGCAAAGGAAAGGTAGTAAACATTATGGATAACAGTATCAAACATGCGTCTCTCGTCTTATCAGCTTGATGAACAGGGTTAAAACGGGGAAACCAGATCCTCTAACAGGTTCATCCGGTTGAAATCATCCTTACTGTAGGCGGCCAAAGCATAATCTCGGGAAAAATCCAGCGCCCCGACTGGACAGCTCTCCACACAGATTCCGCACAGGCTGCACTTGGTGAAATCCAGCACAAAACAGTCAGCCAGTTTTTTCTTTGCCCCTGCCGGTTTTCTCCCGGTCACCGTGATACACTGCGATGGGCAATTTCGGGCGCAGGCTGTACAGGCTATACATTTCGGATACCTGGTTATTTCATCGGGCAGCATCATGATATGACCACGAAACCCGGGCGGCAGCGGCGCTGTCTCTCGCGGCCACTGCACAGTGTGCGGCTTGACAAACATATTGCCCATGGTCACCCGCATGCCGACGAGCAGGCTGAAAAATCCCTGAACAACTTCCCTGATATGACAACAATCCATCATAGGGCAAGTACTCCTGCGGTTACGAGGAAGTTGACAAGCGTTATCGGCAGAAGAATTTTCCAGCCCAGGGAAAGCATCTGATCAATGCGCAGGCGGGGAAAAGTCCAGCGAAACCACATGAGAAGAAAGATAATCCCGTAGATCTTGATCAAAGACCAGACCGGACCGGGCAGCCAAGGTCCCTGCCAGCCGCCGAGAAACAGAATCGAGGCCAGGGCCGCGGCAATAAACATGTAGGAGTATTCCGCGAGAAAAAACAGAGAAAAACCCATCCCTGAATACTCGGTATGAAAACCGGCCACAAGTTCGCTCTCAGCTTCGGAAAAGTCGAAGGGGCTGCGATTGGTCTCAAGGGTGATTGCTGTAATGTAGACGATAAAGAGCAAGGGCTGATAGAGCACATACCAGCCATGGTTCTGGGCAAGGACAATATCACGCAGGCTGTACGAACCCGACATCATAATAATGGTCATGACACTGATTAAAAGTGGTATCTTATAGGCCAGTATCTGAGCGACTGCCCTGGAACCGCCCAGCAGAGCATACTTGTTGTTGGAGCCCCAGCCCGCCAGGAGAATACCAAGGGTGTTGAGAAGGCCGAGGGCGATAATAAAAAGCAGGCCGATATTCAACTCCCATGCCTGAACAGATTCGGAAAGAGGCAGGGGCATCATGGCCGCGAAAATGGGCACCAGGCTGACAACAGGGGCAAGAAGAAAGAGTGGCTTGTCCGCCTTATCCGGGATGACAAGCTGTTTGGATACCAGCTTTATACCGTCGGCCAGGGTCTGCAGCAAGCCGTGCGGACCGACCTCCATGGGCCCGTAGCGAAACTGCATGTGGCCGGCGACTTTTCTTTCAAGCCAGACAAGAATCACGGCGTTCAGGCCGACAACGGCGCTGATACCAAGCAAATAGCAGATGATCGCCACAAATGAAACGTTCATCGATCCACCTCCGGAATGACCAGATCAAAACTCCCGAGAACGGCCAGGGCATCGGCAAGCAATTGTCCCCTGGCGAGTTTTGCAAAGATAGAAAGATTGGAAAAGGAGGGAACACGATATTTTACCCTGTAGGGTTTCTTGGTACCGTCGCTGACAATATAGATAACCAGTTCACCGCGCGGAGTCTCCACAGCCATGGTTACCTCTCCTTCAGGTGGCTTGATTATTTTCGGCACCTTGGAGCGTATGGGGCCATCGGGAATGGTGTTCAGCGCCTGCTCGATGATATTCATTGACTGTTCGATCTCGGCCATCCGCACATTGTATCTGGCCATACAGTCACCGGTCTCTTCAACAGGAATTTCAAAATCAAACCGATCATAGCCGGAATAGGGCTCATGCCTGCGCACATCATAGGCGAAACCCGACCCGCGAAGAACAGGTCCTGAAAGTCCGTACCCTGCAGCATCAAAGGGAAGAATAACCCCGACATCGGCTGAACGGTGATAAAAAATTACATTGCCGGTGACCAGATCATGGTAATTTTTAAGCCGCCCGCGAAAACCCTCGATAAAGTCACGGACACCGGTAAGAAAGACATCATCCACATCCGAGGGCAGGCCGCCAAAACGAAAATAACAGTAGGTAAGCCGGGAACCTGTAATGTATTCCAATAGATCAAGAATCAGCTCCCGATCCGTAAACGCCTGTAAAAAAGGTGTAAAAGCGCCAAGATCGAGCAGATATGCACCCCACCACAGCAGGTGGCTTGAGATACGGTTTAACTCTGTGGCAATCACCCGGACCACGCTGGCCCGATCAGGAACCTCAAATTCGCACAGTTTCTCCACCGCGCAGACCCAGGCCAGATTGTAGGACAAAGCGCCGAGATAGTCCATTCGACAGACATAGGGCAGGACCTGCAGATAGGTCATATTTTCCGCAACCTTTTCCTGCATGCGGTGGCCATAACCGAGGATCGGGTCGGCATACAGAATATATTCGCCATCCATATGGAGAATGACTCGCAGGACGCCATGCGTCCCGGGGTGCTGCGGTCCGAGATTGAGGGCGAAATTTTCCTCGTCGATCTGTTCCAGTGTATATGTCGGAGCCTGCTCTTTCATAATACTCCGCTGAAATCCTTGCGGAGTGGATGAAAATCTGCATCTTCAGGCAGGAGGAAATTCCGTGTGTCGGGACAACCTTCAAATTTTATACCGAACATTTCAGCTGTTTCACGTTCGTGCCAGACCGCACCAGGGAAAATTTTTCCGATGGAAGACTGTACCGGGTGGGACCGCGGTATGGGAATTCGTATCAACAGACGAAGAGCTTCATCATAGTGATTAAAGAAATAGACACATTCAAAGATACCATCTTGAACCTTATCCACAGCTGTGACCGTCTCGATGAAAAAACCCGCTCTGCTCAAGGACAATGCTAAAGGTTCCAATTGATTACGTTCCAGAACCAGAGAACAATGAAGCCCGATATTCGGAAATTCTGTTGGTCGATATTCAATACCAACACTGTTTAGTGCCTGTTGAAGAGGATTATTCACCTGCATCTTGTGTCCTCCTTGGCATTTCAGGCGCACCAGGAAATCTGCGCTTGCCGGTGAGTTTTTCTTCCAGCTTTAAAAAAGCCTCAACCAGGGCCTCCGGGCGGGGCGGACATCCGGGTACATAGACGTCTACAGGTATCAATCGCTCAACACCTTCCACCACGTTATAGTTAAAATCCAGTTTGAACGGACCTCCTGAAATAGCGCAATTACCCATGGCAATAACCCATTTGGGAGCCGGCATCTGGTTATAAAGCCGAACCACCGTAGGCGCCATTTTTTCAGTAACCGTACCGGCAACAATCATGACATCTGCCTGACGGGGCGTTGCCCGGAAAACACCGGCACCGAAACGATCCAGATCAAAGCGAGGTCCCGCGGCATGCATCATTTCAATAGCACAGCAGGCCAGGCCAAAGGTCAACGGCCAGAGAGAGTTGGCCCGCGCCTGATTGAAAACCTTCTCCAGCAGGGCAAAATGAATTATCGGAGGGACAGTGCTTCCCGCTCCCATTTCCACACTCCTTTTTTCCAGGCATAAATAATCGCCATAAACAAGATGATGACAAAAATGATCATTTCGACAAAACCGGCCAAACCGACTCCCTGCCGGTAGATACGGGCTATAGGGAAAAGGTAGAGAACGTCCACTTCAAAAACAATGAAGATCAAGGCATACAGATAATAAAAAACACCAAAGCGGGAAGAGGTCGCCTCACCAAAGGCCGGCATGCCACATTCATATATGGCGCCAATATGCTGGTTTTTACAGCGCGGCGAAAGGAGATAGCAGGCCACCAGCGGTGCGACGGCAAAGACAATTCCCAGAAGAATAAAAACAGACAGGACAAATCCGTCGGCCACCAGATCCGGATCCGGAGG
This sequence comes from Desulfobulbaceae bacterium, assembly GCA_024763055.1. GTDB lineage: Bacteria > Desulfobacterota > Desulfobulbia > Desulfobulbales > Desulfobulbaceae > DRLX01. Next base: position 2,093 of record JANTGH010000091.1, on the reverse strand, counting down.
CGCCGACATCTGGTGGATGAAATGTGTGTGCAGGGCATTGTCGGTCATTCCCTGATGCTCCCTTTCGCAAAATTTTATATTAGTGGAACAGCAAGCTACATGGTGGTATGCTATATAGCAAATTCAAAATTATTTACCGCGCTATAAATTTCCTTTATATTTTTCTTAACTCTTTAAAATAAAAAAACTAATAATAAACAATTTCACAATACCATTTGGTAGATTTATCGAATTTCTACCTTTTTTTTTCGCCTTTTTCCTTCAAATCGTTGATGAAAGAGTGTACTTTACTGCGGGAATGCGTGTTGGTTTGCAAGGGATGCAAATTTGCAGATTTTAACCAACATTTCTCAAGTCCGTGGTAAGGTAATCACAGGATAAATTGTTATTGAGGGAACACTTTCTTTTTGTCGGGTTTTGTTAAATTGTGATGCCCGTCGAAATACAATTATCCGTTTCAGGAAGACCATTTAAAACATCAGGCGTCGACCTCCCCCCGCAACCGCCGGTTACCTATCGCGGTTAAACCTTTGGAAATGCATGAACAAAACTAAAAACAAACAGTTGGTATTTATCTGCGGCCAGTGCGGTTATGAAAGCCGAAAATGGCTTGGTCGCTGTCCGGGCTGCGGTGAGTGGGACAGCCTCACCGAGCAAAACCCTGCGCCTGCTCTTTCCCGAAGAAAAAGTATAAAACCTCACCCCCTCTCTGATTCCGTTAGTGGTGGCCGGGCACGGTTTATTACCGGTATTGGTGAGCTTGACCGGGTACTGGGTGGTGGTGTTGTTCCCGGCTCCATGGTCCTGATCGGTGGTGATCCGGGCATCGGCAAGTCTACCCTTATCCTGCAGTTGCTTGCGGCCCTTACAGAAGACGATAACAGGGTTCTCTATGTAACCGGCGAAGAATCAGCCCTCCAGGTCAGCATGCGGGCCGACCGGCTGCGTGTTGATAAAGAGGGTATCCTGCTTGCGACCGAAACCTGTGTGGAATCCATAACGGCCATGGCCGAAGAACTGTCCCCTGCCCTCCTGGCCATTGATTCCATCCAGACCATGTTCAGTGAAGAGGTCGGGTCCGCACCCGGATCGGTCACCCAGGTGCGGGAATCAACAGCCCGTCTCGTGTCCCTGGCTAAAAAGACGGGCCTGCCGGTCCTGTTGGTAGGTCATGTTACCAAGGACGGGGCCATTGCCGGACCCAGGGTTCTGGAACACATGGTGGACACCGTGCTCTATTTTGAGGGGGACCGGGGTCAGGCTTTTCGCGTTCTGCGAACAGTAAAAAACCGATTTGGTTCCACCAATGAAATCGGTGTTTTTGAGATGAAGGAGTCCGGACTTTCCGAGGTGAACAATCCCTCTGCCCTGTTTCTTGCCGAACGTCCGGTCAATGTGCCGGGCTCCGTGGTGATGCCGAGTATCGAAGGCACCCGTCCTATTCTCGTTGAGGTACAGGCACTGGTCAGTCCCTCCAACATCGGTACCGGCCGAAGAACGGCAATCGGTGCCGATCCCCAGCGTCTGGCCCTGCTGACGGCGGTGCTGGAAAAAAAACTGGGTGTAACACTTTTTGATCATGATATCTTTTTAAATATTGCCGGTGGAATCCGTATTGATGAACCGGCCCTTGATCTCGGGGTAGTGGTTGCCCTGATCTCCAGCCTGTTTGAAAAGGTGGTAGATCCGACAACCGTGGTCTGTGGCGAGGTTGGTCTGGCTGGAGAAATTCGGGCCGTGAGCCAGATGGAAATGCGTTTGCGCGAAGCCGATCGGCTCGGCTTCACAACCTTTCTCATGCCGAAGTCCTGTCTGCGCGGGCTGGAAATGCTTACCACGGGTCCGATGAAAATCATCGGTGTCCCCACTGTTCAGGCCCTGGTTGAGCAACTGTTCCAGGGGGAAAATAAAAATCACCTTGCCGGAATGTAATCTCATGTTTATTTTTTTTTGTTGAATCGTTGTCCTGCGCGGCAGATGCACAATCCGAAGTCTCCGTTTATCCGAAAATCCCTTGAGGCAGGGCCTGCCCATGCCGGAGCAAGGGGTTTTCATCGTTCGAAGTCTACGCTTATCTGTTGTGGCCGGCCAAT
>JANTGH010000090.1 GCA_024763055.1 Desulfobulbaceae bacterium | reverse complement strand
ACCGTCTCGCCGATAAAGGCCCGATGCAGGAACCGACTGTGACTGGAATATTCGACGGTCTCTACCTTGGTCCTGTAATTTCTGAACATCTCCTCCCCGTCTCCGACAATCTCACTTTGCACAAAAGTACGCCTTTCCAGACGAAGAGGGGTAAGCCGGATAACTTTTTCCAGGACAGCCCGGGCCTTCGTGGTTAAAGGAAGATAGCGACCGGGAGTCTGGGGCAGCAGCCTTTTTACCGGCATGGCCTGAGGACGGACGCCTAATGATGGCGGCAGTCCGGGCAGGTCAATGCCGATCTGGGTTGTATCCGTGACCTTATGACCTATGCCGACCTCATTGATTAGAAAAATATTCCCCTTAAAGCGAAGATAAGGCACATACAATAACGGCTCCTTCCGGTGACGCCCTGCTTTTGCCTGCAAAACGTAGCGAAAGGCCCCGTTTGAAAGCATAAAATTCTTGACCTCGCAGTAGGGACAGGTAAGCAACCGGTCGTGCTCGCTCATCACTATCGGGGCCCCGCACTGCGGGCAGGCCTGTTCTATCTTGATATCCACGTACAGCCTGCAATATCAGCCGATTTTTCTTCCGCACTGATTGCAGAAGTCCGCGCCGGGGAGATTATTGGCATGGCAGTGAGGGCAGACCGTAATCGATGGCTTTTCATCAGCGGGATGGCCGCAACGGGGGCAGAAACGGGCGTTAGGGCTCAAATTCTTGCCGCAGTTCACACACTTTCGCATCACCACCTGCTGGTGACCGCAATAAGGACAGAAGCGGGCATCGGCGGGGATGGTATTTTCACATTCCGGACATTGAACAATGGCTGATTTTTCCTCTTTGGCAGCCGTTGTCGTCGATTGCATCCCGGCAAACATGCCCGGCATCATCATGCCCATGCCAAGACCAAGTCCGGCCCCAGCCTCACCGGTTGACTCGGCAGCCTTTTCCATGGCCATGGCCGCTTTCATGCGGACAAATTTGTCCATATCCTTGATCACGCTCAGACGACTGCGATCATCAATGGCCGACTGCACTTCCTCAGGCGGGGTGATGGAAGTGATGTACAGGCCATCCAACGCCAGTCCGAAACGGGTAAAATCCTTGACAAGACGCCGCTGCAGACCAAGGGCCAGGGCGTCGAAATGACCCGGCAGATCAAACAGGGTTTGTAATTTTTCTCCGAGATAATCATTAAGCCGGGAGACAATAACCCGCTTCAGATACTCCTCCACCTGTTCCGAAGTATACTTCCCCATGGTTCCGGCCAGAGTATTGATAAACAGCACCGGCTGAACGATGCGGATATTAAAAACCCCATGGGCCCGTAAGCGAATCAGCCCCAGCTCGGCGTCACGGAAGGCCACCGGATCGCGGGTGCCCCACTTGAGATCAGTGAACACCTTGAGATTGACAAAATACACCTCGGCCCGCAAAGGGCTCTTCATTCCCCATGGCGCGGACAGAATCTTGGTTAAAAGAGGAATATTGCCGGTCTTTAACGTGTGCCGACCAGGACCGAAGGCATCACAGGCCTTGCCCTTGTAGTACATAACCCCGGCCTGGCTCTCGCGCACGGTCAACTGGGCGCCCCACTTTATTTCACCGGACCCGTGCTCCGGCAGTCGGTGCAGCAGTTCCTGACCGGTTTCGTCAAACCACTCCAGATTTTCCAACAGGATCAAATTATCAACGCCCATATTTTTTCCCCGGGTAAAAGTTGTTCTATTTATGAAGCGAATTATAGTATAGACGAACCTCAAAAATCAAAAAGGAAATGAACAAACTCGCCGCAAGCTGTGGGGTATCAAAATTATTTTACTCCCCAAGGGCTACATATTATGCCCGATTTAGGCAATAAAAGATATCCGAGGCGAAACCAAGCCAAAACAACTGCAGGCAAGTGATCTTCAAACAGTACAGGTGAAATCATGACAGCAAAAAAAGACGACTGGACAATGGAAACGGCAATGGAAATTCTGCAGCACCCGACCGTTGACAGCAAGGTCTGGGCCGAGGCTGTGGAATGGCTGCTTCTGTACGGACCTCCGCAGGTCCGGGAATTACTGCAGCAGGCATCGGGTCATGCCACAAGAGAGAATTTTCCCGAATTGACCCCGACTGGTTTTACTGCCGACGGGGAACCCTGTTACAATGTTGCCGATCTGGCAAAATCACTTAATATTTCGGAGGAAGAGGCAGCGGAGATGATTGCGGAAAAGGAACGGCAGCATGGTATCCGTCAGCTTTTCGGAGAGCAGGAGACCAATAAATTACAATAGACCATCGCAAATTTATCAAACGGCAGAGGCATAGGCCCCGTTAATCAGGGTGATCTGGTCATTCAGGGTCCAGAGATCGTATATGTAGCCGATGCCGAAGAGGCCGGCGGTTACGAGATACAGAATACCGGAAAACCACTTGCCCATATACATCCTGTGTACGCCGAACAGACCCACAAAGACGAGAAGAATCCAGGCGACCGTATAATCAAGCGGTCCCGGCACAAAGCGGATATCCGCCTGCCGCTCCATGGACGGGATCAGGAAGAGATCGACAATCCAGCCGATGAAAAAGATGCCAAGGGTAAAAAAATAGATGGTGCCGGATATGGGTTTGCCGAAATAGAACCTGTGTGCTCCTAAGAATCCGAAAATCCAGAGGATATAGCCAACGATCAGGCTGTGGGTTTGCTGCTGTTCCATGATTGTATCCCTAAAATTTTATCCCGCAAAACCGCAATACGTTTCAGTGATGCCTCAATATAATCGGCATCAATTTCCCCCCTGTCAAGCATCTTTTGAATGCAGCGGACGCCGACAGTCAAGGCATCCTCCCGGCGCTCGAGATTGTTGCCGATGACCAGCAGGTCCACTCCAGCCAGAACCGCACGGCGAACAGCCTCGGCAAATCCCCACTCTCTGGTGATTGCCAGCATCTGCAGATCATCGGAAACGACGACTCCGGAATAACCATATCCTTTCCGCAACAACCCATTGATAACGGCCCCGGAAAGAGTTGCCGGCAGGCCTTGGGGATCAAGCCCGCGATTTATAATATGGGCGGTCATCACCGCATCGGCCAGTCCCTCACGAATCAGCCGGGCAAAAGGGATAAGCTCTTTTTCCTGCCAGTCGCCCGTGGCATCGACAAAGCCGAGATGGGAATCCGCACCGGCGCTGCCATGGCCGGGAAAATGCTTGAGACAGCAGCCGATGCCATGCCTGTGGTGCGCCTGAATAATTATCCGGGCATACCGGATAACTCGTTCCGGGTCACCTGAAAAACTGCGCCCATATCTGCCTATTATCGGATTGTCAGGATTCAGGTCAAGGTCCACCACCGGCCCAAGATTAAAATTGATGCCGTATGCCGCCAGAGTGACGGCCATCTCTTCCGCGGCGGCAAATGCCTCCTGTTCATCATAATCAGCCAGAATTTTAGCGCTTACGGTTTCGGGAAAGCCGTCACGAGCCTTTAACCTGCAGACCTGTCCGCCCTCCTGATCAACACTGATCAACAACCGGCCTTGTCCATATTTCTGCAGCGCTGCCGTTAATTCCAGCAGCTGAGCGGGAGAACTGACATTCTGCACCGAACCGTCCACATTGCGATCAAAAAGTATGACCCCGCCAAGGCGCTCCTCGCAGATGGCCCGGACAACCCAATGCTCCTCATTAACAACTGTCCCGTCAAAACCGAGCATGAACATCCGCCCTATATGCATACCCTGCCTCGCGGTTGCCGCTGAAAATTATTCTTCATAATCGACCGTGCCCTAACCGTCATTTTTCCGACACACGGCATCACACCGTAGATTCCATTAAAGCCTGGAACCTATATCTATATGAGATTAAACACAATTTTACAAGAAGGAATTCTGGCACATTTTTCGCATTACAACTTGGTAACTGAAATACCATGCTTGACAAGTTTCTTCCACAATAACGGAAAAGTGACTCTCATGAATCGTGTAGAATATGCCCCTGACCCCGGTCTTTCCTCTGAAAACAGTATGGATCAGCTCCTGTCCCAGCTCAAGCACTACCAGCGTCAATCCGAACGATTACAAAAGGTCAACTCCCTTTACCAGCGTCTCGCCGGAGTCCTTGATCTGCCGACCATCATAGAGACCTATTCCATCTGGCTTGCCGAGCATGTGGCCCATGAACTGATCGGGTATCATAATCAAACCAGGCAGCGCATGCACCTGTTCTGTTCAAGCCACGGCCCGGAACGTCGTCATGTCATAAAAGTGGCGGAAAAATTATTGAAAAGTTCTGAGACCAGCACTGGTTCAACGGGAGTTATCGATAGTCTCCACACCTATCAATGGGATTTTGAATCCGATGAAGGCAGCGCGCTTCTTTTGCTCCTGAGAAAAAATGTGCCTGTGCCCGCAGATGATATTGAATTGATCAACGAATCCCTAAGCATTTTAGCCGAACCACTTAAACGCACGCTGGATTACGAAGAGATCTTTGAACAGGCCCGGAAAGACACCCTGACCGGCCTGCCCAATCGACTGGTCTTCGAAGAACGGGTAGATGGTATTATTGAGCAGGCCAACAGATATAATCATCCCCTTACCCTGGCAGCCCTTGACCTGGACCATTTCAAAGATGTCAACGACACCATGGGGCACCTGATGGGCGATGAGGTTTTGCAGCAGGTCGCCAAATCCCTGAAAGCCCAAATCCGCACATCCGATCTTCTCGTCAGAATGGGGGGCGATGAATTTCTGCTGATTTTACCGGATACCGGCATGGCTGCCGCACGCAACCTGGGAGAACGACTCTGCCGGGCGGTGGAATTTCTGGATATTGCCGCTGGTCAGGCAAAACTCGGCATCAGTATAGGGATGGTCCAGTGGCAGCCGGGGATGAGCAAGGGTGAGTGGCTGGAACAGGCCGATGATATCCTCTACCAGGCCAAGGAGAACGGCCGCTCTCAGGTTGCGGTTCATTAATGAAGTCCCCTGAAAAAATCCAAGATACAAGGAAAACAACCATCCCGGCAATGCTGGTTGATTTGCAGCACAGAAACTCTCGAGGGCAAGATGATTCTTACCGCTTTCTCAACAGACACTGCCAGAACCTGGGCGGACGGCCTCTTCTTGATTCGATCATGCAGGATTCCAGGTTGAGTATCTCAAATAATGGTTCCATGACTGTTGCAATCTGGAGGGCCGAGAGTTTAGGCGGCCCCTGATCAGGCACCGGATCATCGGCATTGCCGATCATGCTCAGCCACAACCCTCCCGAAGGAAGGATCTCCGCAACCCGACCGGCAAAGGCCAGGCGTTGTTCATCATCCGGCATGGAATGCAGGCAGCCCCGATCAAAAAGAAAGCGGCAGGATTCCTCCTCCAAGTCACAGTCTAAAAAATCACCGCAGATAAACCGGCAGGAGGCAATTCCCTGCTTATCAGCGCGCCTGCTGGCAATGGCAACAGCCTCTGCCGATAGATCAAGCCCGATAACATCAAAACCCTGCTCTGCCAGCCAGATACTGTTTGTCCCTGTGCCGCAGCCGATCTCCAGGACCGTGCCCCGGCATACCGGCCAGCGTGAGATCAGCCGCACGAGATAGGTATCGGGACAACCGGTGTCCCAGGGAAGATCACCCCTGACATAGCGCTCATCCCAGCGGTTTTCTGGCTCAGCCACGGTTCTTCTCAGCCGAGTTGAATGGTCAGCGGGATGGAATGAAGGCCTCTGCCCTGCTGTACGGTTGTCCCTAATTTCCAGTCACCACACTGCGCCCTGCCGTCCAGTTTTTCCTCGATACCGGCGACCAGCCCCTTGATATTGATCACCGGATGGCGGGAAAAGACCTCAGGCAGGCCATAAGTCAGGTTACAGGCGAGACAGCAACCGGGCCGCTCATGCAAATCCAGGAAGAATTGCAGGCTGTTTGTGGGCGTGTCATGCCCGTGAAAACGCAACCGAATATCATAGGCGCCTTCGTCGGCATCGCCAAACAGGGCTTCAAAAAATTCATTCGCCCGCCGGGCTGGAAAAAGCTCTTCCATGGTCTGATCATCAAAAACTGTTAATAGCGTATCCATGTCCCTCTTGATAAACCGGTAAAAAGCACCAAGACCGTTAAAGTCTTCAAATTCGTCACCCCCGAAGTAGTAGGTCATCCTCGGATGTTGTTGACGGGGATGGGAATCCATAAAGCTATCAAACAACAGGATTCCCGCCCAACAGGCTGCGGGAATGACGCGATAGGCAGGCTGCAGGATGACGGATTTGAAGATTTTTTACGACCATGTCTCTCTTCATTTCTTAAAAAAAGTAAAATTCTTCCCCTCTAAAAAAAATGTATAACTGTACCTGAAAATCCCTTAACCTGTCAACAGCCGTTGCACCGCCATTTGCTCTGTGGTAGATAAGTCCAAATGAAAAAAGAATCTCACGATGACATTTTTTCTGATAATCGACCGCTTGGAGAATCCCCGGTTTCGCGCAAGGCGCTCAATGAGGCCCAGTACGCCGCCGCCACCCACGACAACGGCCCTATCCTTGTCATTGCCGGCGCCGGCAGCGGCAAGACCCGGACCCTGGTCTACCGGATGGCCCACCTTATCGAGCAGGGAATCCCGCCGGAATCCATCATGCTGCTCACCTTCACAAGAAGGGCGGCCCAGGAAATGCTCTACCGGGCCACCCAGCTGACTGATCAGAGCTGCAGACGGGTCATCGGCGGCACCTTTCATGCCACCGCCAACATGCTTTTGCGCCAGTACGGTGAGTATTTAGGCTTTCCACCGGGCTTTACCATCATAGATCGCGGCGATGCCGAGGGGATCATCAACCTGATGAAGTCTTCCCTTGGTCTTACCGGAAAAGGAAAACGGTTCCCCTCCAAAAGGATCATCATGAATCTGATTTCAGGGGCCGTCAACAAGTCCAGGTCGCTCGAAGATCTTGTCTTTGAAAACCACCTGCATCTCTCTGAATTCGTCAATGATTTCCATTCAATCCGTGACCATTACAACCAGTTCAAACTGGACCATGGCCTCATGGACTATGATGACCTGCTCATCAACTGGCAACGTCTGCTGGCCGAATCCGAGGAGGCCGGCGCCCTGATTTCGAACCGTTTTCAATACATCCTGGTGGATGAGTACCAGGACACCAACCTCATCCAGGCCGAAATCGTCCGCCTTCTTGCCCGTGACCATGACAACGTCATGGTGGTCGGCGACGACGCTCAATCCATTTACAGTTTCCGGGGCGCTGACTTCTACAATATCATGCGCTTCCCTGACCAGTTCCCGGGGACGCAGGTGATTAAACTTGAGCAGAACTACCGCTCCACCCAGCCCATCCTCAGCCTGACCAATTCCATTATTGACCAGGCCGAGGAAAAATTTACCAAATCGCTTTTCACTGAGGAAAAAGGAGGCGAACGCCCCGAGGTGTTCAGCGGGGCAACCGAGGCGGCCGAAGCCCGGTTTATCGTGGATACCGTCGCAAAACTGGTGGAGAACGGCACGCCGAACACTGAAATCGCCGTTCTTTTCCGCTCCGGCTTTCACTCCTACAAGCTGGAAATGGAGCTTGGCAGCAGAGGACTTGACTTTGAAAAACGCGGCGGTCTCAAACTGACTGAATCAGCGCACATTAAAGACGCGCTTTCTTTCCTCCGTGTCCTGGTCAATCCATGGGATAACCTGTCCTGGAACCGTATTCTATTGCAGCTTGACAAGGTGGGGCCGAAAACCGCCCAGAAAATTCTGGCGGTGGCGAGTGAAACCGATGATCCCTTTGCGGCTCTCAGCGCATACAAACCGGCACCGGGCTGGAAACAGGGCTTTACCCGCCTCATTGAACTGCTGACCCGGCTGCAGGGCCCCGGCCTTACGCCCGGAGGACAGTTTGACCTGATCCTTGAGTATTACAACCCGGTTTTTGAAAAAATCTATGCCGATGATTACCCGAAACGACGCAAGGATCTTGATCAGGTCAGGGCGCTGATCGGCGGATACGGTGACCTGCAGTCCTTTGTCGATGATACGGCCCTGGACCCGCCCGAGTCCGAGGCAAACAGGCAGGAATCGCCCTCGGAAGACGGGCGGCTAATCCTTTCCACCATTCATTCAGCCAAGGGATTGGAATGGGAGATTGTCTTTGTCATCGGCCTGGCCGAGGGACGTTTTCCACACCAGAATGCCCTACCCGGAGAACAGTATGAAGAGGAACGCCGTCTGCTGTACGTAGCAGCCACCCGGGCAAAAAAACAGCTTTTCCTGACCTATCCGAGACAGATCATGACCACGGACCGTAAACTGCGCCATGCCGTGATGTCGCCCTTTCTCCGGGAAATCAATCCCGGCCTGTATCACCAGAAAAAGCAGCCCGCGCCGACCGGTTATTTTTCTTCCGCCCAATCCGACTTCGGCCTGCCCGATCCAGGTGGGGCCCGTAGTAAAAAAACCGTATCGGCCCGAATCGAATATAGTCCGGGCATGGCCGTGCAGCACCCGATATTCGGCCCCGGAACCGTCACGAGTATTCCCGGCCCGAGACGGGTGGAAATCGCCTTTGATCGCCATGGCAACAAAATTCTCCATCTTGATTACGCCAAACTGGAAATCATTGATTGACCCGGAGCTCACTTGATGGATTACCAACAGGCCTGGTCTTTTCTCGATAACCTGCAGTTTTTCAAAATCAAACTCGGGCTTGATGCCATGGCCACCTTTCTTGCCCGGGTCGGCAACCCACAACAGGACTTTCCCTGTATCCATATAGCCGGCACCAACGGTAAAGGTTCCGTGGCCTCAACCCTGCTTTCCATTCTGACCAATGCCGGACACAAGGTAGGATTGTACACCTCGCCCCATTTAAGCAATGTACGCGAGCGTTTCCGCATCGGCGAGTCGTTCATATCAAAAAAGGATTTTGCAAAGCTTACCGCAACAATTACCGACGTCCTTGGTAATGACCAGATCACCTATTTTGAATTCACCACCACCCTGGCCCTGCTCTGGTTTTGCGAACAGAAGGTGGATCTGGCGCTCATGGAAACGGGCATGGGCGGACGCCTGGATGCCACCAATGTTGTCAATCCACTGGTTTCGATCATCACCAATGTCAGCATGGACCATGAGCAATACCTCGGAGAGACCCTTGCCGAAGTGGCCGCGGAAAAGGCGGGCATCATCAAGCCCGACATACCGGTGGTTACCGGTGTGGAAGATGATACTGTAAAAAAAATAATCATGAAAAAATGCAGTGATCTCAACTGTCCCCTCTATCTATTGGGCCGAGATTTCTCCGCACAGCGAATAAAAAAAACACAGCAGATTTCATGGGACTATTCAGGGATACATCAGCAGTATAAAGGGCTTCCCCTTGCCATGAAGGGCGGCTACCAGATGAACAACGCGGCCCTGGCCCTGGCCGCTCTTGAAGTGCCCGGGCTTCGGGGATATACAATTTCAGAAGAACACATCCGCGCCGGCCTGGCGGAAACCCGATGGCCGGGCAGGCTGGAAGAATTCCGGATACCTGGTGAGCAGGTATATGAAGAAGGAACCGGAAATCAAGAAGAACGCCATTTTCTGTTGGACGGCGCCCATAATCCGGCCGGCGTTGAGGCCCTGCGCCAAGCCCTGGAAAAAGAATTCCATTACCAAAGGCTGATCCTTATCTGGGGCGCCATGGCCGATAAGGACATAGCTTCAACCCTGACGACCATAGCGCCGCTGGCAAACCATATCATCTTTACCCGTCCCGAATCCGAACGTTCTGCTCTGCCGAAAGACTTGCTTGCCTGCCTGCCGACACAGACCAAGGCGCGGACAGAAACCAGAACCACGGTAGAGCGAGCCCTGCAGAGGGCGAGAGAACTGGCCACGGCCAATGATCTTATCTGTATCGCGGGATCACTCTATCTTGTGGGCAGGGCACGGCACATACTGCGGGGAGAACTGGTACCATGATGCATGATGATTACCTTGCCATCGGCGGCCCGGATGAAGCCTTCATCCGAGCGGAACGCAGTAAAGCCAGGGCTCTGCGCAAGACCCGATGGTGGCAGCAGAAAACCAGCACCGGCACCTGTTACTACTGCGGCAAAAAGGTCGGCTTTAAAAATCTGACCATGGACCATATCATTCCTCTGTCCCGGGGCGGCCGTTCAACCAAGGATAACCTGGTCCCATGCTGCAAGGCCTGCAACACCAAGAAAAAAAATGCCCTGCCCGTGGAATGGGAGGAATACATGGACCATCTTGCCACAAAGAAGGCTTGAAAAAAACACACCGGCCGGGTAAGTTGGCCCGGTCTTATTCAAGATAATCCCCGCATGTGGGCGGGTAGCTCAGCTGGATAGAGTACTGGCCTCCGAAGCCAGGGGTCGCGGGTTCGAATCCCGCCTCGCCCACCAATAATATCAACAGGTTACGCTATTTCAAAAATAGCAGATTTTTCGGTTTGTGACCCTATTGTGAATTTCAATCGTGATTTTTGACTTTTTTGTCTCGATTGATCTGCAAGGAAATGTTTAATGGATAGTGAGAAAAGGGGTCGGATTTATTTTGCCTTTAAATAATTACCGAATTATCGGGTCGTTCAAGGAAGAACCAAAAAATAAATCCGGCCTCTTTTTCGAAGATTTCTCCAACCTGCTTCAACGATTTTCGTTGTATAGAGGCAATTTTATCTGCAAAAATTTGTTGAGCAGAACGTCGTTTCCGACCTCGAAATGGTCTGTAAAAACCGGGCAACATTGGTATGGAATTTGTTAAATCTTCATGACCTGAATTTAACATTTTTCACCAATATTAGCAGGTTGTTTTTAGCTAAAAAAACATCATAAATTAGCGCCATTCTGGTCTGTCCCTCATTGTTTTGCCTCATTGTTTTAAAAAATTATTGACTATCACAGGACTCATCATGTCGGTCATTACGAAGATTATTTCCTCACAACGAAAAGGGATCCCTTTTCGCAGCACTTTCCAAATCTTTTGTAATGAAAAATAAAGTAGAGTACCATGGTTACTGATCCAAAAAAACAAGGAGTATCCCTGTATGCTTCCTTGGATTTTGCTGATCAGGGACCGAAAAATAAATCCGCCCCCCTTTTCCGCTTTTTTGAATAAAAATAATAACCTATTCATTGCCTTAACGGTTCAGATTTACACCGAAAAATTAAATGGCATCATGGCATCTCATGTAAAAAAGTCTCTCTTTCTTTATGTCCCTGATACGGAACATTTGATCAAGCAGGTTGTCGGCGCCTCTCTTGACTGTCAAATAACCCCAATCCCTCTGCAAAAATTTATCGACAATCCCGGACAACACCTGCCACTGGCGGAACATGTTGTTGTTTCAGCCCCTCTTGATGCTATCAAATCGGTAATAGAACTAGCGGTGGAGCATAATTTCAGCATGGGGATTATTCCCACTCCGGATCAAAAAAATCTGGGAACATGCTATGGACTGCCGAAAAAAATTAACGAAGCCCTGGAACTGGCTTTACACCAAAATTCCCAACCGCTGGATCTTCTTCTCTGCAATAACAAGATTCTGATTTTTAAGGCAACGGTCGGCAAATTGCCACTGATTGATTCTTCAAGCAATACGAACAGGGTCAAGGCAATACTGTCTGCTCTGAGGCACTTTATCGGCCTAAAGCTTCTTCCTTTTCAGTTCCGTACCGGCAGTGGGAAAAAAATTAAGACGGCTGCCTGCGGCTGCATGATTATCAAGCACCATGAACGAACCCTGGCCTCTAAGCTGATTTCCCACGATAGTTCACTGACCGATGGGATGATTTCCATATTGATCACCGCTCCCATCTCCATCCTTGATTACTTCAGTTTCCTCTACCAGGCTCTTCGTTGTACAGGAAAGCGCAAAAGAATTCCCAGTACCATCGGATATATTAAAAGCAACACTATCACTATTGAAACGGAGACGCCCCTTGCGGTTGCTATTGATGGTGAAAATGCAACTCAAACCCCATTACAATGTAAAATTATTCCCCGGGCAGTTCGCATCAACGTAGGAAAAGGCTTACTTGAATCAAAGGTGCAGTCTGCATCTTCCAGCGAAAGACTGGAAATACATAATCTGCCAAAGGGTAAAGAGGTAAACAAGGCCGCCAACCAAAGGATACCGTTTTTTTCTTATGCTTCTGAAGAACGTTTTCGCGACTTGTTTATTTCCCTGCGCGAAGACGCAAGAATTCACCCCATCTATCTAGTTCTGATGGTGCTCAGCACCATGCTCGCTGCAGTTGGGCTGTACCAGTCAAGCTCCGCCGTGGTCATTGGAGCCATGCTGCTGGCACCTTTAATGGCTCCCATTGTCTCCCTGGCCATGGGACTGCTCCGTTACGACACAAAGCTTTCCAGAACCTCCATTGTGACTATCATAATGGGAATTATCATTGCCCTGTCAGCGGCAAGTCTCATCTCATTACTGTTTCCCCACAAGCCCATAACCATGGAGATGCAGGCCCGCCTCAATCCCAGCCTGTTTGATCTTGCTGTAGCCATTGTGGCCGGAATTGCCGGGGCCTATACTAAATCCCATAAAGAAATCCTGCAGAATCTGGCCGGTGTCTCTGTTGCTGTTGCTCTGGTACCTCCCCTTGCTGTAGCTGGAATAGGCCTCGGTATGGGAGATTTCCACTTTTTCGGCCAGGCCTTTCTCCTCTTTTCGACCAACCTAATAGGGATCACCTTTGCCGCAACGTTGACCTTTCGGATGCTTGGCTACTCTCCGGTTGTCAGAAATAAAAAGGGATTTGCCCTGATTGCAATATTGCTGGCGGGCATTACAATTCCTCTCTATCTTTCCTATCACAATATTGTCGAAACTGCGGTTCTTGAGAAAAACTGGCAGCATGAACGCTTTCTGATTAATGACAAGTACCTTATCGTTCAGGATGCAAAAATTGTCCAGCAAAGAGAACAAGATTTGCTTTTTATACGGGTGCTTGTCCGGGAACCTTTAACCAGAATGGATCTGAACCAGATGCGTAAACGTATTGAATCCAATTTTACAGGCAAGCTGGACATCAGGCTGGAAGTTATGTACATCCCTTGATAAATAATGAAAAAAATAAACTCTCTTCTTCCGCTCATTCTACTGGTTATTCTCCTTTTTGGTTGCGACAGAAAGGAGCAATCCGTTATCCCAAGCGGCAAGACCATAAAAATTGGTGTTATCGGGCCAATGAGCGGGCCGGAAAAGGCATTGGGTATGGACAGCATGGAAGGTATGCAAACAGCTCTGCTCATGCAGCCTTACCTGCACAACGGCGATGCTCTTGAGCTGGTAATTGAAGATGATAAAAATGAACCAGTACGTAGCGTTAAGGCCTTTAGAAAGCTGGTAACGGAAGATAAGGTCTCAGCCATCATTCTTCTGTCAGCCAGCGCTTCCGCCCTGGCAGTCAATTCCATCGCCGACAACTACCACATTCCGGTACTGGTAGTACTGGCCACTCACCCGGAGATCAGTACAGACACCCAATTTGTCAGTCAGCTCTGCTTTGACAATATCTTTCAAGGAAAAGTTGCCGCACTCTTTGTTCGTGATGAACTGCTGATTGAACGAGCAGCAGTCTTTATAAACCCTGACAGCTCTCATTCCAGCTCCCTGGCCGATGAATTCATGCGCGAGTTTCGTTCCATCGAAGGGCAGATTGTTGATGTCATCCCGATAACAGAGCATACTGTTGATTTTGAAGAAAGTGTATCGCTGCTTCGTAACCAGGATATACAGTTGCTCTATCTGCCGGTGACCGCTGGAGACGTCGTCAATATCTCCAGGGCGTTAGAAAAAATTGGTTGGAAGCCCAAGGTCATGATAAGTGACGGTTTGTTGGCCAATGTCCTTGACAGGTATCCGGAGTCTGTTCATCTTCTTAATGGATTCTTTACCATAGAGCTATACAGCAAAATGGATGGAAAGGGTTCGTATGTGGAGAAAGTGGTGAAGTTTTTCAGATCACATTATAAGACAAGAGGCAGCATTTATCCTGCCGCGGGTTTTGAGGGGACTACCCTGCTCATGGATGTCATGAATCGCTGTAATAACCCTGCAGAAAATGATTGTATCAATACCCAATTGCATAATACCAAGAATTTCGAAGGACTCATGAGCAAGATCTCAATCCAGGCGAACGGTAAAGTCCAAAGACCACTTATTGTTAACTGTATCAGTGAAAACCGGCTAAAATTGGTTGTTAAAGTGTATTAAAGGAGGACCTCCCCGGCAACTTCTGTGAAAAAACAGGGAAAATTTAAAGATGGCTAAGTAAAAACACAGATATACAGGTGAGCGTAGACTCCGGAGAAAAGGGGTCAGCAGGTAGTCGGTCATTGCCCCTTGGTTTGCCACCGGGGGCGGGGAGAGATAGGTATGATGTCCCCAGATCTCCCAGTCTTGAGCATGCTGCTCCAGGTGCTCAAACAGAAGACGCTTTTTCTCAGGGCTTACCTTGATAACGCCCCTAAGTATTAACCTGTTCAGGGTGAGTTTAAAGCGACGGGGCAAATTGGTGGTCAGGTTGAGCCCAAGGATAAACGTCATCACACCGGTAAAGAGAAGCAGATCCCAACGGGTGAATTCGAACTGAAAAGAATAATATTGCTGGAAAGGAAGAATAAACAGGAATGCCCACAGCACATAGATGATCCTGCGATGACACGATTTGCCACAGACAGGGAGCCAATCGAGAAAACGGTGACGTGGCCTAAAATCGATTTTTCTTTCCATTATAATGCCCCGGTTTTTGGGGAGGATAATAGGCCGTTCTTGTCGGTGGCGATGCTCGTTATGGAGAAAATAGGGGACGAGAAAATGGAGGACAGACCAAAATTTATCCCTGATTCTCTGGTGAACTCAAATTGCAAGCGCAACCAGAAAACATGGCCTGTCCCTCATTGTTAAAAACAGGGGGCATCATCATTCATAGGCTTGACAGAATTAAATAAATCCGGCCCCTTTTTCAGCCCCTTTTTAGGGTTTTGGGAAATAGTATTGTGTCACCGGATTCTTTATTCGTTATGTATGTTTTCAATTTTGATAGTGTGAATTATTGTGCCTGTGAAGTTCCTCGTTTTTTTCAAGTAATAAATATTTTAGCGAATTTGTATAACCTTTAACACCTGGGAATAATATTGCTGAGGTAATATTCATTCTTGTTAGATTCTGAATTATTTCCAGTTGTATAGTTTTAGGGATAATTACTTTCAACCCAGTTTGATATTCCCCAACACCCACATTTTCTATTATTTCATCAATAGTTTCATAATTATTGCTAGGTACGATAAAGAGGCCTTGTTGGTTATGGAGACGCAAATTAGTTTTTTTCGGTTCGTAGGTGATCAAAAATGAATCTTCTCCAAGATTACCATCTAAAACCTTTTCCTCTAATCTTTCTCTAGAAGAAAAGCCCGTTATACTAGTTTTTTGGAAGCAATAAACACTTGAATCTGTCGTGCCGTCATTCAACCCAAAAAACAGTGCAATATAAGGAGAGTATGTGAAATCAAGCATTCGTGTTGGTGCTCCATAATGTTGCATTATAGATAACCATTCTAGCTTGTCATCATCGCTTGGCAACTGATTAAGATAAAGATGGGCATTAGCTATTGTCACAAAATTCAGTTGGATTTGCACATATCCAAGTTACCAGTGAGCGATTGAATTAATTTGTC
>JANTGH010000089.1 GCA_024763055.1 Desulfobulbaceae bacterium | reverse complement strand
TCAAGCCTCGGCAAAGAAAGCTCAACGAAAAAAATGCTGATTTTTCAGCCCTACATCACTGAAAATTGGTTCTGGGGAACACTTTTCAACACCCTTTAGAAGTGATTCCACCTGTTCCTATGGATATCCCTGCTCCGTATAAAGCAGGAGCGGGCTTGCCGCCAAAAATGGTCAATCCGTCCAGCGTCACGAGCAGGGCATTGTCTATTTTGATGATCCTTGATTCAGTGCTTGTGGTGATGGTTATATCCGGACTCAGATCATTGTCCAAGTCTCCATCGATGATAAGATTTTTATCAATGAACAGCTCGCCTCCATTTAACTCAATGGTGGAACCGGACAGACCCTTAAAAGTAACGGTGTCTGATGGGCTTGCGACAGCAATAGCGTTACGAAGGCTGCAGCAGCTACTACCAAAAGTGCAGGGACAACCAGCTGAATCCAATACCGTATCCACCCAGATGGTTTCCGCCTGAAGAGAAGAGGTCATGGACACGGTGATAGCAAGAAACAAAATATTTAGTATTTGGCTGCGATACATTGTGAACCTCCTTATAAGTAGAAGCTATTCCCCCAAAAAAAACCAAAGTAGGATCAGTTAGCACTTTTATTGTACCATACCTGTGCAATTATCGGCATGATAATCGTATGAGCAACAATCCGTCTTAAATTTTGGAGCCGGGTTGGGCAGGAAGCGTAACCGTCGGTTGAAATCATCAATAACCAAAGTAAGGCCAAAAGAGTCTTCTTCGGCTATTCCAAACCCCAGCCATGGTATGTCGTTTAGTCCATGATCTACTTTGACCGGCCTGATTCACAACTCTGGACAAGCGACGGCATCAGTGCCGATACTACATTAGTGGCAAACCTGGCCGGTCCGGCAGGCAGCGGGCCGAAAGAGTTCACTGTGCTGAAAAAATCTCTTTTCTTTGTTGCCAGAGATTATCTATATTTTGACCGGTTATATGTATACGGTGAGGAAGAACACTTTCCCTGGTCTCTTTTTTTTCCTGCAAACATGAAGAAAAGCGGCAACCCTTGAAAAGCAGAAAAACAATAGTGACATATTTACAACGCTGATAGTACTTCCAGACACCCTGCTGATCCCGGAAAAAAGATACGTTTTACACCGGTGAATCAGTAGTACAGGTGCCGTCCAGCTGCTGATTTTGTTAAAACAGACGATCTCCTGTCCCCCCCGCCAGTTTTTTCCATTGACGGCAAAAAGGTCCGCAACCGGAAATGGTTTGCGGGCTTTCTTTTATTTCCCATTGTCATTCGACAACAGTTTCCCCACCATGAATATAAAACCTTGCAAAACATGCCCTATTGCGATTCGCCGCTGATACACACACCATATTTTTTATGGCAAAACTAACATTAATACAGATAAATATAATAAATTATCGATAATTAGTTGATTTTAGAGATATACTGTCTGACAACAACCATGCAGGAGGACTTTGGTACGATCAATGCCGAAAATCTGCGAAAAGCGCACGCGAGGGTGGAGCAGGGATCAATGATAGGAAAATTAGTTCTGGGCGACGATAAATCTTAGCTCAACTTTGTGCGATGAAAAGAAAAAAACGTTCTTTCTCCCTTTCAATCCGCATCAGAGATTTTGTATGAATCCCCAGATTATTTCCCTGCTCCTTTTTGGAATATCAACCGTGGGGTTCTTTCTCGGTGTTATTACTGACGAGCAAGTGTACTGGCCCGCCCCGCACCTGGACAAACCCGGTTACCTGCACACCGTCACCGACCCCGTCTTTGATATCAAAATTACCCGCATTGTCGGCAATCCCGGTGATCCAATTCCTAATCTGCCGGGAGAGGTGTGGGCGGCGGAGATCCTGCGGCATGGCTATTCCAAGCGGCAGCCCTGGAACGCGGACCAGTCCATGATCTACCTTGACCGGCATGATCCGGAACTCTGGCTCGACGGCAGAACCTACCAGCCGCTTTTTACCCGCAAGGACAAACCCGGTACCTCCTTGCGCTGGAGCACGGTGGAACCCCGAATCATGTTTTATCTTGGCAGGTTGGGCAATGAACACCTGGGACGCTGGGACGTGGTCGACAATGTTGCCGAAGAATTGATTGATCTCAGAGCGTATAAGGCGATCAGTTTTGGTCTGGGAGAGGGAAATTTCACCTGGGACGGCAGAGAAGCGGCAATCTACGCCACCAGGAGAAGTGATAACAAAAAGGTTATCTTCATTGTCGATGCCGCGACCGGAACAAAGGGGGAGGATATCGATGTCGGCAGCCTGACGGAGCTTAAAAACTGCACGATTTCACCTCTTGGAGGCTATGTTGTCATCACCGCTGACCTTGACGGCAGCGGTGGCGACCGCATTCGGGTGCGTAGCGCTGCCACCGGTGAGGTGCTCTGGGAAGAGCATCAATACGGCCTACCCAGCCATTTTGACACCCAGGTCGATGAGCAAGGTGACGAGGTCATCGTCGGGGTCGGCAAATCAGACCCGTATAAGGGCATGGTCATCAAACGGCGACTGTCCGATGGAAAAATAACGGTACTGGTCGACAAAGGATATGCCAGCCACACCTCGGGCCGCTGCATCAAACGAAAAAACTGGGTCTATGTCACCTATCAGATCCGGGACAACACTTCCTGGTGGCCTTTTCGCAACGAAGTCGTCGCCGTCAAGCTTGACGGCTCCCGGATCGAGCGATCAGGCAATTTGCACGCAATCAAATTTAATTATCTTGCCGAATCCCACGCCTGCCCGTCTCCCGATGGTACTCGGGTGATGTTTGCAAGCGACTGGGAAAAGGGTGATTTTCCCGTGCAGGCCTATGTGATTGATCTGCGAGGCAAAGTGATCAGGAAGAGGTAAAAAGCCGATAGACTTTTTTCACCCTGGAAGAAAAAATTTTCAAGTACCACCCGCCATTGATGGCCGGTTTGGTGTCAGGATAATTCAATGTGGCCGGCCGGAAAAAATTCCAAAACCGGTTCAGTAGTATCTTAGCGAAGAACGGTATCATGTACGTTTCGGCAGAGGATAAATGACTCGTGGCGAGAGCGTATTTTTCATTAGGTCCGGAGAGACCTTTTTCGGTACATCCGACGGATTGTATATTAAAAAAAATAATTAAAATCAGCATATTGTCACTATGCTTTACAGCTTGCCCCTCTCAACGCCCTATGACGCCGACCTGTTGCAAATTCCCCCTGCGCAACGGTTGTCAAATGGTGACCAATGGGGTATGGTAAATTCCCATCAGAGTAATTTGTAAACCAGGGCAGCATCAGTCCAGTCTGCCATTTTCTTTTCCCTCATCACTACAGGAAGGGTGGCATGAAAACAGAGCCGACAAGAAAAACAAAGTTTATCTTTATTACCGGTGGCGTTCTTTCCTCTCTCGGCAAAGGCCTTGCCGCGGCCTCAATCGGCTCTCTGCTTGAATGCCGGGGCATGACGGTCACCTTTCAGAAACTTGATCCTTATATCAACGTGGATCCCGGCACCATGAATCCCTTTCAGCACGGCGAGGTCTATGTCACCAATGACGGCGCTGAGACCGATCTGGACATGGGTCATTATGAGCGTTATACCAACGCGCTCATGGCGCAGAAAAATAACTATACCTCGGGGCGCATCTATTATTCGGTGATCACCAAGGAGCGGCGGGGTGAGTATCTTGGCGGTACGGTGCAGATGATCCCGCACATCACCGACGAGATCAAGCAGGCCGTGCTGCAGCTTGACGGCTCTGTAGACGTGGCCATTGTCGAGATAGGCGGTACAGTGGGAGATATCGAGGGTCTGCCCTTTATTGAGGCTATTCGTCAGCTGCGCGGCGATCTGGGCCGCGAATATTCGCTGTTTATTCACCTGACCCTGGTCCCGTATATCAAGACCGCCGGTGAAATCAAGACCAAGCCCACCCAGCATTCGGTTAAAGAGCTCCTGGCTTCCGGCATTCAGCCCGATATTCTCATGTGCCGTACCGAAAGGCCGTTGAACACTTCGATCAAGAAAAAGATCGCCCTGTTCTGCAATGTGGAACCCAAGGCCGTCATTACCGCTATTGACGTTGATTCTATTTACGAGGTCCCGCTCAAATTGCATGCCGAAGGGGTTGATGATCGGATTTTGGAAAAATTAGGCATCTGGACCGGAGCGCCTAATATCAAGCCCTGGGAAGACCTGGTTGATAAAATCAAGCACCCGAAGCATACGGTCACCATCGGTATTACCGGCAAGTATGTTGATCTGAAAGAGGCCTACAAGAGCCTGCATGAATCGCTGATCCACGGCGGTATCGCCAACAATGCCCGGGTCAAACTGAAATATATTGCCGCCGACGATCTCGAAACCTCTAATTCAACGGATGAACTCAAAGAATGTGACGGAATCCTGGTGCCCGGCGGTTTCGGTAGCCGCGGCATGGAGGGAAAGATCCAGGCCATTACCTATGCCAGGGAAAATAAGGTGCCTTTTTTTGGTATCTGCCTGGGCATGCAGCTTGCCGTGGTCGAGTTTTCCCGCAATATTGCGGGACTTGCCAAGGCCCATTCCACGGAACTTGATCCGGACACCCCTGATCCGGTCATCTACCTGATGAAGGAATGGTTTGATTTTCGTACCGGCAAGACCGAGATCCGGGATGAAAATTCGGACATGGGTGGAACCCTGCGTCTTGGCGCCTATCCGTGTAAACTGATAGAGGGCACTCTTGCGGCAGCCGCTTATCATAAGCCGGAGATCAGTGAACGGCATCGGCATCGGTATGAATTTAATAATATCTTCCGTGAGCAGCTGCAGGAGGCCGGTCTGGTTGTCAGCGGCACATCGCCGGACGATGAGTTGGTGGAAATTGTTGAGCTGAAAGAACATCCCTGGTTTTTAGGTTGCCAGTTTCACCCGGAATTTCAATCAAAACCCATGCGGCCGCATCCGTTGTTTCGGGAATTTATCCGGGCAGCTTTGGAAAACAGCAGTGGTGGAAAATAAATCATTATGATTCAATCTGTTACCATCAGTACGCCTGAAGGGCAATACCAGGTGGGTTCCGGTCAACCGTTACTTTTGCTTGCCGGGCCCTGTGTCCTGGAATCCGGTGAACTGGCCTGGGATATTGCCCGGGAGATGAAGGCCATCTGCGGGCGTCTTGGCCTTTCCTATGTCTTCAAGGCCTCTTTTGACAAGGCCAACCGGACTTCGCTTGAATCGTTTCGTGGCCCGGGCCTGGAAAACGGGTTGCGGCAGCTGGGCCGTATCCGCAGTGAGGTCGGGGTGCCGGTTGTCTCGGATATCCATGAATCCTGCCAGGTGGAAATGGCCGCTGATCTGCTTGATATTATTCAAATCCCGGCCTTTCTCTGTCGTCAGACCGATTTGCTGGTAGCGGCGGCCAAATCCGGGGCGACCGTTAATCTGAAAAAAGGCCAGTTTGTTGCTCCCTGGGATATGGAGCATGCGGTCGGTAAGATACGCTCAGCCGGTTGTGACCGGCTGCTGCTGACCGAGCGGGGAACCAGTTTCGGCTACAATAACCTGGTGGTCGACATGCGCTCTTTGCCGGTGTTGCGCAGCATGGGCTGCCCGGTGATCTTTGATACCACCCACTCGGTGCAACTGCCGGGCGGGGCGGGTAACAGTTCCGGCGGCCAGCGGGAGTTTATCCCGCCACTGGCCCGAGCCGCCATGGGCGCAGGTATAGACGGCCTCTTCATGGAGGTCCATCCTGATCCGGACCGAGCGCTTTGCGATGGTCCCAACTCATGGCCCCTGGACAAGGTGGAATCCCTGCTCAAACAGCTTCTGGCCATTCGTGCCGCTGTCGAAGAAAACAATGATTAACGGCGGCTGTCCGGCCTCAAAGCCCGGCGCATATCCCTCCGATTGTGAATTGACCCAGGCCCTGCGTGAACGGGCCATGGAACGCGGCAAACCGGTCTCCCGCAGTAAACAGTGGAAAACCCTTTTACCAAGGGCAAAACAGATCAAACTGTTACTGCTTGACGTGGACGGCGTTCTCACCGACGGCACCATTGTCTATACCGAGGCAGGCGGCGAGTCCAAGGGGTTTAACACCCAGGACGGATTCGGCCTGCGCATGCTTCAGGACAGCGGTGTTGATGTCGGCCTCATTACCGCCCGGACATCGGAGGCGGTCAGGCGGCGGGCGGGAGACCTTGGCTTTGCCTATCTCTACCAGGGACGAAAGGATAAAAACGCTGTTTACGAAGAGATTTTAACGACAACAGGTCTGCGTCCTCTGCATACCGCCTACATGGGGGATGACTGGCTTGACCTGCCCCTGCTTGCCCGTGTGGGCCTGTCGGCAGCTCCGGCCGATGGAGTGGCCGAGGTACGGCAGCGGGTGGATTATGTCTGTGCGCGCAACGGCGGACACGGGGCCGTACGGGAACTCTGCGAGCTTATTCTTGAAGGCAGGGGCCGGTTCGCCTCCTTATTGACACAGTATGGCGGATGATGAAAAATTCTCGTAACCTGCTCTGGATCATCCCTCTTGCCCTGTTTGTTTCCAGTCCTTTATGGAAACCATCAGTGGCTGCTTTTCTCAAACCCCGGGGCGGATATGATCCTCAGCTTGCCGCCATGGCTGCAAGGCAGCAGCAACATTTTGTCATGGATTCCATTACACTGACTCTGACCAGTGTAGGAAAGGAAGAATGGGTGATTAACGCCCGGCGGGCCTTTACCGGAAAAACAGACCGGGAACTGGGAATGATCGATGTTGATGCCCTGTATGAAGGCAAAGACCAGCCGATAACCATCACCAGTAATCGGGGCACTTATTTTATTGATGGGCGTCATTTGATCCTGATTGATAATGTGGTTATCCGCAAACCGAAAGCAGGCGAGGTGCTGTATACCGATCTTCTTCATTACTATGATGCCACCAAAATGGTGGTCAGCCCGGTGGATGTGGATATCAAGGGGCCGAAATTCACCCTGCAGGCGGGACGGATGGACTATGATCTCACCACCGACGGCTATGAATTCAGTAACCGGGTCAGCGTGGAACTTTAGGTAGGCTGTCGACCAGGACCTTTTAGAATGATGGATTTCAAAAGCAGTATCAGAAGAAAAAAATAAAAAAAATAATGAAACATGCTGAAAATTAACGAACATTACCTGAAACTTCAGGCTTCCTATCTCTTTTCCGATATCGCCAAACGGGTTGCAAATTTTCAGAAACAGCATCCGGATAAGGACGTGATCAAACTGGGCATCGGTGATGTGACCAAACCCCTGCCTGCCGCCTGTATCAAGGCCTTCCACTCTGCAGTTGACGAAATGGGAACAGAGAGCGGTTTTCACGGTTACGGCCCGGAACAGGGCTATGAATTTCTGCGCCGTACCATTGCTGAAAACGACTTTCAGGCCAGGGGCGCGGAGGTGAACCCTGAGGAGGTTTTTGTCTCCGACGGCGCCAAATGTGATACCGGCAATATTCAGGAACTTTTTTCACTTGATGCGCGGGTGGCCATTCCCGATCCCGTCTATCCCGTCTATCTTGACACCAATGTCATGGCCGGCCGCACCGGGACCTTTTCCGATGGCCGCTACCAGGGAATCACCTATCTCGATTCCACCCAGGCAAACAACTATGTCCCGGACCTGCCTGCCGAGCCGGTTGATCTGATTTACCTCTGTTTTCCAAATAATCCTACCGGCTCAACCATCAGCAAAGAGCAGTTGAAAACCTGGGTGGATTATGCAAGGGAAAATAAGGCGCTTATTCTCTTTGACGCTGCCTACGAGGCCTTTATCCGCGATGATGACCTGCCCCATTCCATTTATGAGATTGAGGGCGCCCGGGAAGTGGCCATTGAGTTCCGCAGTTTTTCCAAAAATGCCGGTTTTACCGGTACCCGCTGCGCCTATACCGTTGTTCCCAAAGAGTGCGTGGCCTATGATTCCGCGGGCAACAAACAGCCCGTGCATTCGTTATGGAACCGGCGGCACTGCACTAAGTTCAACGGGGTTTCCTATCCGGTGCAGCGGGCGGCTGAAGCGGTCTATTCTGAGGAAGGCAAGGCGCAGATTCGTGAGCTTGTCGGCTCGTATCTGAAAAATGGTGATCTGATAGCCAAGGTGATCGGTGAGCTGGGTTTTGATTATGTAGGTGGTGACAATTCACCCTATATCTGGATCCGCAGCGACAGGGATTCCTGGGAGTTTTTTGATATGCTGCTGGGCGAGGCCGGGGTCGTCTGTACGCCCGGAGCTGGATTCGGCAAATGCGGTCAGGGCTATATCCGGCTCTCCGCCTTTAACTCCTACGCAAATGTCGAGCGGGCCATGGAGCGGATTCGAAAGGCGTTGTAATACAATCGCACATTACGTTATAGCGGACAAACCCGGATTTTCACGCCCCTGGCGGATGGGTCAGCCTAACAGTTTCAGCGCATTTTCCCGCACAATCCGGTTGAAAAGATCCTCTTCCAGCCCGAGTTTTCCCAGCATCTTTAAGGTAGTTGCCTGGTCCGCCCAGGGCGAATCCGTGCCGAATAAAAGATATTCCGGCGGGTGGCTTTCGATCAGGTCCCGCAACCGGATCTGATCGAGAAAGTCCAGGGCAAAGGAAATTTCCATGTAGATGGGCTGGCCGGTGAGCAGACTACGGACATCGGTCCATTCGTCCCAGCCGCCTAAATGGGTGGTTATCAGCCGCAGGCCGGGAACCTTCTGCAGCACATTGAGGATTCGCTGCGGATCAGCCCGCCTGATCCGGGGATACCCGATATCATAGCCGGTATGCATCACCAGCAGTAAGCCAAGTTCGTTGACCTGACCGTAAAAGTCCATCAACTTCGGATCGTCGAGAAAAAAATCCTGGTAATAGGGATGCATTTTCAGGCCGATGAATCCCATGTCTTTAATGTGACGGAGATGTTCAAGCCTTTCCGGGTCGGTTGGATGGATTGACGGCAGCGGAATAATGCGTTCGCTGCGAACGGACAGCGACCAGTCGAGGATGGGCTGGAATTGAGCGGGTCTGGTGGCAATGGAACAGACAACCGAGCGCTCTATTTCCGCCTGGTCCATGGACTTGAGCAGGTCGGCGACAGTGCCGTTCAAGTAGGCCTTGATATTACCTTTTTTTTCAAGGGCGGGTATCGCCGTTGCCGCGACCTGATCCGGAAAGGCGTGGGTGTGAAAGTCGATATAACCTGCCATCTTTCCTCCGTTGCATGTGTCAAAAAATCCACAGCCCAAGCTGGAGAACCAGCAGGGCATAGAGACCGGCAGCGACATCATCGAGCATGATGCCGAGGCCGCCATGGATATGAGAATCCAGCCAGCCCACCGGGAATGGTTTTAGTATATCAAAAAAACGAAAGAAGATAAAACCAAGAATGATCCAGAGTGGATGAGCGGGAACTGCTGTCAGGGCGATTATCTGGCCAACAATTTCATCAATCACCACCAGGCCGGGGTCGCCGCGATCAACGATTTTTTCCGCGGCGCCGGCCGCCACAGTGCCTAAAACAAATAATCCCGCTACAAGAATACAATACGGGGCAAGAGGTAAAGGGCGAAGCAGAAACCAGAGGAGCACACCGACAAGGGAACCCCAGGTCCCGGGCGCCTTGGGCAGATAGCCGCTGCCGGCGCCGGTGGCGATAAACATGAACACTCTATCCATACTACAGACCTGCCTTACAGAGATACCTGTTTATCAATAATCAACCTCAGTCGTGTCGCTACAGCGACAAAATTCACTGTAGATGCGCTGCAGAGGGATGTTTCTCTGTTTTGCCAGCGCCCGGCAGCTTTCATATTCCGGCGTGATCACCGTGCCGCCGGGAGTTTTGATCTCCTTTCCCTCCACCATGCCCCAGCGGGTTTTTACTGCAACCTTCTTGCGGGGCAGTATCATTCGCTGCTGACGGTGAAAGCGCAGGCCGATGGCCGAGGTTTCCGTCAGGATGATTTGTTTAAGCGCAAGCGTGTGGGCGGGTCCACAGATAACCTTGAGTTCAAATCCCGGCCGCCCCTTTTTCATCTGGATGGGGGTCAGGCTCACATCAAGGGCTCCGGCCGCCATAAGCCGCTCACTGACATGGGGCCAGGGTTCCGGGTTCCAGTCATCAAGATGGGTTTCTATAATTTCGACCTCGCGGGCTTCGGCAACCTGTTGCTCCCGGCCGAGACAGAGGCGGAGGAGATTCGGGCAGCCGTCCTTTCGAACGTTGCTGCCGGCCCCATAACCGGTTGATTGCAGGATCATGGCAGGCATGGGGCCGAAATCATCGGCCAGCGCACAAACCAGGGCCGCGCCGGTGGGGGTGACTAACTCCCGGGCCAGATCGACGCCATAAACAGGGATACCCTCAAGCAGGGCGGAAACCGCCGGCGCGGGGAGAGGAATGGTTCCGTGTGCGCACTTGGTCAGTCCATGCGGCATGGGAAGGGGGGAGCAGGCGGTTTTTTCGATCCCCAGGAGATGGAATCCGGCCACCGTTCCTACCACGTCGATAAGGGCATCGACCGCTCCCACCTCATGGAAGTGAACCTGCTCAGGAGCTGCACCGTGGACGGCGGCCTCGGCCTCGGCCAATCGGGTGAAGACGGCGAGGGATTTTTTTTTAACTGAATCGGGCAGGGTGGAGGCGGCCAGGATGTCGGAAATATCCTGCAGGTGGCGGTGGGGCTGGTCGTGGTCAACCTCTACCTGCACATGACAGGCAGCCAGTCCCTGTTGGCTGGTGTGTTGAATAGTAAGTCGATAACCGGAGACGGGAAGACTGGCTAACGTTTCCCGGAGAATTTTTTCCTCAAGCCCGGCATGGAGCAGGGCGCCAAGCAGCATATTGCCGCTGACCCCGGAAAAGCAATCAAGATAGGCACGTTGCATCAGGTAAATCGGTCGCCGACGGAAAAGGAAGTGCCACAGAGGCAGGCGGCGACGGTCATACGCTTTTTCCCCTCCGGCTGAATTTCACGGATGAGAAGCGCGTCCTGACCGGTAGCGATAAGCAGGCCCTGCTTGTCGGCTTTGCAGATGGTAGACGGCGTTTCCCTGCCGTCATACGCGACGACTTCAGGACTGAAGAAACGGAACCGCTTTGTGCCCAAAAAACCATATGCCGAGGGCCAGGGATCCAGCCCGCGGATGAGGCAGTGCAATTCCCGGGCGGGTCGGTTCCAGTCGATATGTCCCTGCTCCTTGGTCAGCATCGGCGCTTCGGTGGCAAGGGTGTCATCCTGTTTGATTCCTTTCAGCTTGCCTTCTTTTAAGAGGGCAAGGGCCTCAAGCAGTGTCTTGCCGCCGAGGCGGGCAAGTTTTTCAAACAGTGTTCCCGCAGTATCGGTATCCGTTATGGGAAGTTTTGCCGGCAGCAGGATATTGCCGGTATCCATGCCCACATCCATCTGCATAATGGTCACCCCTGTTTCTTTGTCTCCATTGATCAACGCCCACTGGATGGGGGCCGCCCCACGATATTTGGGCAGCAGGGAGCCATGGACATTAATGGTGCCCATGGGTGGAAAGTTGAGCAGGGAGCCGGGAAGTATTTTTCCGTAGGCGGCGACGATAATCAAGTCAGGGGCAAGGGCGCGGACTTCTTCAAGGAAGGCATCCGTCCGAATATTTTTGGGTTGCAGAACCGGCAGACCGACCGCAAGAGCTTTTGTTTTAATGGGCGGCGGCAGGAGTTTTTTTCCCCGTCCCTTTTTTCGGTCCGGCTGGCAGACGACACCGACAACCGTATCCGGTCCATCAAGCAGGGCCTGCAGGGTGGGGACGGCGAAATCAGGAGTGCCCATGAAGAGAATGCGAAGCGATTTCATTTCCTGCCCTTTAATAATTTTTTCAGTTTCTTTTTGTACAGGCTTCGTTTCAGGGCACTGATGCGATCAATAAAAAGTTTGCCCTGCAGATGGTCGACCTCGTGTTGAATGATGCGGGCAAACCGGTCCTCGGCATCAAAAGCCAGCGGTTTACCGTCAAGATCATGGGCCGTCACATGGATTTTTTGAAACCTTTTCACCTGGGCCTCATATTCAAGCACACTCAGGCACCCTTCCTCGCCGGAAACGCATCCCTCTCCAGCGGAGATCACGGGATTAATCAGGGTAATGAATTCTTTTTCCTTTTCCTCTTTTGACACGTCCACAACAACTATCTGCCGGAGTACGCCGATCTGGTTGGCGGCCAGACCCACGCCCGGGGCATCGTACATGGTTTCTCCCATGTCGGCGGCAAGTTGTCGCAATGCCTCATCAAAAATAATGATTTTCTTCGCCTTCTGCCGAAGGACAGTTGCCGGGAATGTTAAGATTTTTTTCAGTGCCATGGATTTTTTTACTGTTGCTCTTAGAAAAACAGGATACTTTTGTATTAATAATCACGATGATACATACTGTAAAGTCTTTACCATTGCCAGCGGAAAATGACAAAGGCCTTCGCTTGTGTTTGCCGGCCGAGTTGTGTAAATTAAGATATGGATGAGCGAAGTAAACACCTTGATAAAAAGCGCTTGAGCGCCGGGCTGCGCTTATTGGCGCGTCCGGTTCTGCCGCTGGTTTCCATGGTCCGGTTTCTCTTTTTTACCGGTGGGTTTGCTACGGTTGCCGAAGTCATTGCTGAAATGCCCGAACCCATTGAGACCCCTTTTGCCACCTATGCGCATCCGCGGGAGATTCTTGGCCGTTACGCCCGGCCCCTGAAACTTCTTGAATCGATCAAAACAGGCGATATGCCGGGGACGCAGGTCCTGACCATTGCAGATGAACCGGTCGATGCCGTAACTGCTGTCTCCAGCCTATGCCTGCAGAGTATTCTGACTGAAGAACTGGAGGAAATCAACAGCCTGCTCTGTGCTCCGTGTGGATGTGACCTCTGTTGTGTCGGCCCCTCTTCTTCCATGCGGCAGGATTTTTTTGAAATACCATTGCGGGATGCAGAGGTGGCACTCTTTGATATAGAGCACCGTGACACTTCGGCAAGCAGGTCGCGTCGCTCCACGGATGAAGAGCCTCTTGTTGCGGAGAATACTCCGTTTTATGAAAGAACGGAGCCCGGACTTTTCCACTGGCAGGACGGCTGGAGCCTGATACTTCCGAAATCTTCCCGCTGTCCGCAGCTTGAAGCGAAAAACGGACGCTGCCGGGTGTATGAGGATCGGCCCGAAGTCTGCCGCAGACCGCAGATCTTTCCCTATATCCTTGAACAGGTGCAAAACCCGGATGCAACAGAATCTTGCTATCGTTTGCGCAATGCGTTGCTTGCCGTTATTGACTGCCCTTATGTCGCTCTTCTGCAAGAAGAAATAGCGACCTACGCTGCGGCCAGCGAGCTTGAAGTTATTTTTAAACAAAACAAGTCGTAATCTATGAACAGTACCTTCATTTTTTGTGTAGTGCTTTCCTACCTTGTCGGCGCCATCCCCTTTGGTCTGTTGCTCTCCCGCTCGAGCGGCGTGGATATTCGCAGTCAAGGCAGCGGTAATATCGGGGCGACTAACGTGGCCCGTCTGCTTGGGAAAAAAATAGGTGTACTGACCCTGCTCCTTGATATAAGCAAGGGATTTTTGCCCATGTTTGTAACCGCGGTTGTCATCGGTGAGGGGCCGGGACATAACCTGTCGCTGACCCTTTCCGGCGCGGCGACGGTCCTTGGGCACATGTACCCGGTTTATCTTGGTTTCAAGGGCGGAAAAGGGGTGGCCACCGGACTGGGTGTCTTTCTTTTCATGGCGCCCTTAAGTGTCCTTTTCAGCCTTATTCTCTTTATCCTTGCCGTCGGGTTGTCGGGTTTTGTTTCCCTCGGCTCCCTGCTGGCTTCGGCCACAATACCCCTGTGGATGTTTTTTTTAGGAGAGGCGGGCTGGAAAATTCTGCTCTCTTCCTTTATTGCAATTATGATCTGGTTGAAGCATATTCCAAACATAAAACGGCTTCTCTCCGGCACGGAAAAGAGCTGGAAAAAGAGGAAGACTTCATGAACCGTAAGGAATGGCAGGCCATTGAACAGGCCCGGGATCTTCTCAAACTCGGCGACAAGGCAACCCTGGGTGAAATCAAGCGGGCCTACCACCGGCTCAGCAGGGAACATCACCCGGATATTGCCGGTGAAGACCGGGACAATCACGAAATGATGTCCCGGCTCACCTCTGCTTATGAACTGCTTACGCGCTATTGCAGTGAATATCGCTTTCCCCTGGCGCCGGACGAAAACTCCATCTATGATGCCGAAGACTGGTGGATGGACCGATTTGGCCAGGATCCGCTTTGGGGAAAAAGCAGGCAAAAAAGATAATAGTATAATATCCCTAATAAAAATAATAAAAAAATACAATATCAGAAAATTCTCTTGCCCTGATCCTTTAATTTTATATTTTATAACAAAAACTTAAGAAAGGATAACTTTGAATTTTTCCTGCCTTTGATACGATAAATAGAAAAATCTCGATCAATTGTTGCGATTACATTTAGGCTGAGTTTTTCTGCAAGGTATACCAAACACGAATCGACAAAATCCATAGGTAAATCACGATATTTATCAGTTAACTCTTTAATCATGCAGGACTTTAACCTGCTAGAACAACGGCCGATTACGGCTACGGACACCATATTTAATTATTGACTGTCTACATCAACGATCTACCAACGGGGTCGGCCCCCTGTTCCTTGCTTTTATTTATATGAGCGGGCAATCCCATTTCCTCAACTTATTTCCAAGGGTTGAGCAATGGCACCCCGCTTATCTCCATGTCAGAGGTGTTTCTTGTAACGACAGTAAGGCTATAGGTTATGCCAGTGGCGGCAATTTGACCATCAAGAGTTGGCATACTTTTACCCGCTGACTCTGAGAATGCCTGGATTCTTCCCCAGGTAGTCGCTATGCGAAGGTCAAAATCTATAATTCTTTTCTCAAATCGTTCTTGAAGTTCAAAGTTAACCCAATTATGTAGTTTTTCTTTCTTTTTGCTCTCAGGCAGTTTCTCTATGCCTTTGTGTATTTCACCAAAAGTAAGAACGCTTAGAAATAACCGGCTCTCTTCTGTGTCGGCCACCCAGGCAGCTACTTTTCGGTTAGGATTTTTTTTGATTAATTCTGAAACAACGCATGTATCCAGGAGATATTTCATAATTCAATATCCCTCGGGGAATCTTTTTTTCTTTTTATTTCTAATTCCGCAGTAGCGAGGGGGGAACTCTGGAAGAATTTCACTAAGTTTTTTTTTGGTTTAATTAATTTTTTATATTCATCGATGGAAAGCACAACAACGGCATCTTTCCCGTGCTTGGTTACTACTTGAGGGCCATTGTGTTGTGCTTTTTCCACCAGGCGACTGAATTTATTTTTGGCATCTTGAAGTTGCCATTGATTTTTTAGCATGTGGACACCTTGCAAAGAGGTTATTTTGGCTAGTCTGTCTAGACTATAGCGTCTCCTTTTGGATGTGTCAATTTTCATTTTCCAAAAAGGCGAACAAGTGAAGCTCACCGGCTGAAAGCGCAGTTTTCTCTTTGAGTACCGCCATTACTCAGCAACGAGGGATACCATTACTGTGCCTGCAAATATTTGTCGTCTTGAAACCAGGTAAAATCATTGCGGCATACAACCCGGTATTATGGCAATAGCGATGGTATCCCAGGTTCATAACTGGATTCCCGCCCAACAGACTGCGGGAAAGACGGAGAAGCAGACTGCGGGGATGATGAGATTGGTAGAGTGCAGGATTGTCGGTTTCGTAAAAAGACACGAAACCGACGGCGGAACGATTGTAACCTGTTGTTGTTCCGTACCATGCAAAATGCGTTTTGGACTTTTTACGAG
>JANTGH010000088.1 GCA_024763055.1 Desulfobulbaceae bacterium | reverse complement strand
AAGCTCCAGATGTTTTCCTTGAAATGGGTGGCGGTCCCGGGTAATTTTGACTTTTTTCGGGTAACCGTCGAGGTGGGTAGTGTATCGTGTGTTCCTTCGACCGGGTAAATCATGACCGACTCATGAGCCGACTGGCAAAGCGCATGAAGGATAAACGCGTACTCAAGTTGATACGCGGATATTTGAGATGTGGAGTAATGATCGAAGGTGTCGCAGTTCACTCGGAAGAGGGAACTCCTCAGGGTGGGCCTCTTTCTCCCTTGCTGTCCAACATCGTTCTTGATGAACTGGATAAGGAACTGGAAAAGAGAGGGCACCGGTTCGTCCGCTATGCGGATGACTTCATGATCTACTGCAAAAGCCTGAAAGCTGCCGAACGGGTAAAAGAGAGCATTACCAGGTTTCTGGAAAAGAAGCTTAAGCTCAAAGTAAATCAGGACAAAAGTGCTGTCAGCAGACCGTGGTTACGCAAGTTCCTTGGATTTACCTATTTTCAGATGTATGGGCAATCCAAGGTGCGAATCCATGTGAAAAGTCTCAAATGCTTCAAGGATAAGGTCAAAGCGTTGACAAAGCGCAATCGTGGCAAAAGCCTGAGGCAGGTTATCGAGGAATTGAACCGGTTCTTTATCGGCTGGTGGGGATACTTCCGTTTGACGGAAGCAAAATCCTTCCTCAAGGGGCTTAAGATTTGGATAATGCGCAGGCTGCGGAGCCTTGTTTGGAAGCAATGGAAGAACCCGAAAACCAGGGTAGCTAACCTGGAGAAACTTGGGATTTCTCATAAACATGCCATGCTCTGCGGCAACGCTCGCAAGAAGTACTGGCATATGAGTAAAATCAAGTGGGTTGCCATTGCCATGCCGGAAAGATTTTTCACCGACAGAGGACTCTGTTTTCCGGGATACTGATTTCCTGATCAGCCGAACCGCCCTGGTACGCGATCCGTATGCCGGGTGGTGTGGGAGGGGCGGTCAGTGATGACCGCTCCTATCCCGATGTACGCCCGGCATGGGCGTGAATTCATGGGGTTCAAGTTCCCTGTAAGTGTTCCATGTAACGTTGTGAGTAACTGGTCAGGGGTGCTGCAGATTTGTGCAGGCGCGGCTGGCCGCTATAGCCCCTCTATGCGTACAGTCGCGACCGCGCGAAGATGCGGTGCCCCTGATCAGTTACGTATCCCTTGGTGAACGGTTACGTTCGCGGGGGGTGAAAAGAAGATGGGTTCCCGGTGATGCGCTCTTTTAAAAATCAACAAGCTCCACGTCAAAGACTAGCCAGGCATTGGGCGGGATGACGCCGCTGGCTCCGCGTTCGCCATAGGCAAGTTTCGGCGGAATGATCAGAGTCCGTTTTTCACCTCGTTTCATGTGAATGAGCGCCTCGTCCCAGCCACGGATAACCCGTCCGACGCCGACCTCGAATTTAATGGGTTCACCACGGTCATAGGATGAGTCAAACTTGCGGCCATCGGCAAGCAGTCTGCCGGTGTAATGGGCGGTGATGGTGGTTCCGGATTTCGGCGTCTCGCCTTCCCCTTCCTTGGTGACGACAAAGTACATGCCGGAATGGGTGTGACGGGCCTCAGGCCATTTCTGCTTGATTATTTTTTTGATGTTGTCCTGCGCCTCTTTCTCAGCTTTGTGCTGCTCTTTTTCAATCGCCTGTTCAGCCTTATCGAAAGCGGCTTGTCCCGTTTTGAAATTCTTCGCTTTGCTGCCGACCCGGATTATTTCAATATGCTTTATAATATCATTCTGTTCAATTTTGTTGACCACGTCCATACCTTCGATGACCCGTCCGAAAATTGTGTGCTTGCCGTTCAGGTGCGGTGTAGGTACATGGGTGATGAAAAATTGACTGCCGTTGGTTCCAGGGCCGGCATTGGCCATGGCCAATATTCCGGGTTTGTCAAAACGCAGTTTCGGCACGATTTCGTCGGCAAAGGTGTAGCCCGGTCCCCCCGTACCCGTCCCCAATGGGCAGCCGCCCTGGATCATGAAATCCTTGATGACCCGGTGAAATTTTAGATCGTCATAAAAAGGTGTGCCGATGGGGGTTGTTGAGCCGCCAAGGTGCATGGTGCCTTCGGCGAGGCTGACAAAGTTTATTACTGTGAGCGGTGTTTTGTCATAGTAGAGTTTGAGCAGAATATCACCTTTGTCCGTTAGAATTTTTGCATAGAGTCCGTCTTTCATTGTTTTTTCCTTTGCGTGTATGGGCTGGCTGCCGAGGCAGAGCAGTATGGTGAGTAAAAGAAATAAGGTTACTGTATATTTATTCATTGTGCCAGGCTCCCTGAATTTGTTAACACTTCAATTGTGATGGACTCGTAAAAAGTCCGAAACGCATTTTGCATGGTACGGAACAACAACAGGTTACAATCGTTCCGCCGTCGGTTTCGTGTCTTTTTACGAAACCGACAATTGTGATGGCGTCGTAAAAACTTCGATCTACTGCGTCGTGTGTCCCGGGGCGATTCGTAGGTATACTACATGTCTAATTAAGACCCGCCAGGGAACACTACTTCTCGGAGTCTCCGCTCCGCCTACCTGTATATCTGTGTTTTATACTTAGCCATCCTTGAGCAAGCTGTGACTATTTACGAGTTCATCAATTGTAGTTTACAGGTTGTATTGAAACCTAAATCCTGCAGATATCCGGTATTCGAGCGTCGATACAGGCACATCTACTGTGTCGGCTTTACGAATTTCGTGCTCAATGTATCAACAGTACACCTGTGCCGAAATTCGTTTGCCTCCTTGTCTCTGCACCCGTCTCAACGTTCCCGGTGCACGAACAACTGCAGGATTTAGGTGAAAAATTGTATTTCGGGTTAATGAAAATCCTAATTGTCCAAGGTACTCTACAGATAATCTCGGTTGCTTACAAAGCGTTTTGCAGCTTGTCAAGATAAACTGCGGGATAGCTTTAAAAATTGTATTTCCGGGTTTCGTGCCTCGCCTACCTCGCCCAGTCTCCCGGAGTCTCGCGAGCTCGCTTACCTCGTTATGCTCCTGATTTTATCTTTGAAATATCAGATAGATGTCTGTGGTAAAATTTTTACATGCCTCTGTTTCGTCGTGCCGTCAAACCGCACCACCCGTTGTGTAGTCAAGCAACAGAACTAACGATCATCCTGGTTTTTCAAGATACCCTGCATCCATTTTTCCCAGTTTTTAGATCAAACATTATTGACTCAAGTAGCTAATCCTGTTTAAATGATAAACTTTGTGCGCACTTTAAGTAAATGCTTGTCAGCTGATGTCGGGGGAGACTATTTCAACTGGAAATACCGGAATAACAGGTACGGTGCTGTATCGATTCTACACGTTTTTCGGCACATGCTGTTTTCTTCTTTTGTATCCCCTGTCGCCATTGGTAAAAATGATCGGAGGACGGCTTGCCTATGGCCTGAATGAGCGGTTTGGGCGGTATCCTGATTCAGCGTCCGGCCCTGTTGCGGGGAAAAAGAGAATCTGGCTGCATGCTGCCTCGGTGGGTGAGGTGCAGGTGGCCGAAAATCTGATTACCGAGCTGGAAGGCCAGGGTGAATTTTGTTTTTTCCTGACGGTGATGACCGAGCAGGGTCAGAGAATCGCGCAGAAAAAATTTTCCGAACGCGTGACCTGCCTGATGGCGCCACTTGATGTTCCGTGCCTTGTTCGTCGCGCCGTAGAGTATATTCGGCCGGATATTTTTGTCTGTGTTGAAACTGAACTCTGGCCGGCCCTTCTTTGTGGGCTGCATGGGCTCGGGGTGGCCATGGTCCTGGTCAATGGCCGTCTTTCCGAACGATCTTTCCGCCGGTACAGGATGGTTCGGGGTTTGATGCAACGGATACTTGCCGGTTTTTCCGCAGTCTCGGTAATACGGCCGCAAGATGGCGAACGCTTTGCTGAACTTGCGGTGCCCGAGGAACGTATCCGGGTGAGCGGCAACAGTAAGTTCAGGTATCAGACCGCTGATCCGAAGGAGGCGCGTGACCGATACCGGCAGCGGTTAGGGCTTGAGGACGCCACGGTGTTTATCTGCGGTTCTACCCGTACCGGCGAAGAAGAACTGTTGTTACCGGTGTATGAAAAGTTGCGGGCAGCGTGTGGTAACCGTCTTGTCTGGATCATTGCTCCCCGGCATCTTGAGCGAATACCGGCCCTGCAGGAATTTTTTGCCCGTCAGCAGTTGGATGTAACCCTGTTCACCCATTGCACCGGGGATAAACGTAAGGCGGATATCGTCCTGATTGATTGTATGGGTGAGCTTGCCGACCTGTACGCGGCCGGGGATTTTAATTTTTGCGGCGGCAGTCTGGTGGCCCGGGGCGGCCACAATATTATGGAGGTTGTCCGCTGGGGTCTGCCCGTCTATTTCGGGCCTTTCATGCAGGATTTTACTGATGCCGCCGGCATGGTTGTTCCGGTCGGGGCCGGTTTTAAGGTTGCTGACGCAGATGAGCTTGGCGACCTGCTGGTCAGGCATCTTCGAAACAGAGAATTGTATGAGCAGGCCTGTCAGGCAGCACATAAGCTCAGCGAGCAGCAGTGCAGGGCTGTGCGTGAGCAGACGGAAATAATCCGTCGGTGGCTTGGCGAGTAATTTTATCGATTATGATGTGTATTTTTTTTGATGGCGCCGTGAAAACTTCGATCTACTGCGTCGTGTATGTCGGGATAATTCACAACATACTATCTATATAGTTGAGACCCATCCCGACACACTACTCCTTGTATATCTGTGTTTTGTACTGAGCCATCTTTGAGTAAGTTGTGACTTTACACGACCATCTTTTTTGTCTTTGTCAAAAAGATGGTCTTGTACAAAGTTTTCGAATCCGCCATCCTCGCGAAAGCGGGGATCCATAATGTGGCGAAATAACAGGATTCCCGCCTTTGCGGGAACCAAGAATAAGAAAAGCAGGGTTTTGACGAATTCATAAAAAATGATAGCAGAAATTTGATTATATGAAGGCATTGATCGGACTTGAAAATGGTACGGTTTTGACCGGCCGGAGTTTTACCGGCACAGGTGAGGCCGTGGGGGAGATCGTCTTTAATACCAGCATGAGCGGGTATCAGGAAGTGTTGACGGATCCATCCTATGTCGGCCAGCTCGTTACCATGACCTATCCTTTGATCGGGAATTACGGTGTCAATGAAGAGGACATGGAATCAGACGCCATTCATCCCCGGGCATTTCTGATGCGTGAATACCAGGACTTGCCCAGTAATTTTCGCTCTACGGGTTCGCTTGCGGATTTTTTACAGAAGTACGGAATATTGGGTGTCGAAGGTGTGGATACCCGCATGCTGACCCGAATTATTCGAAACGGCGGCGCCATGAAGGCCGTCATTTCCACTGAAGATGCAGATCCCGATTCACTGGTGCAAAGAGCGCGCGATTGGCCGGGTCTGGTCGGCCGGGACATGGTTGCCAGAGTGAGCTGTCGGGAGCCATTTGGCTGGCAGGACAATACGCCGGTGACTGGTCCTGGTTTTCCGGCTGGAGGGGAGTCGTCGTATAAGGTGGTGGCCTATGATTTCGGCATTAAGTATAATCAGTTGCGCCTGCTTACCTCCCGAGGCTGCAGTGTACAGGTGGTCCCTGCCGCTACAACGGCCGCGGATGTGCTGGCCATGGACCCGGATGGTGTCTTTCTTTCCAATGGGCCGGGTGATCCGGCAGGTGTGGAAGGTGTGATTGAAAATATCTGCGGACTTCTTGGTAAAAAACCGATCTTCGGCATTTGTCTTGGCCATCAAATGCTGGGACTTGCCTACGGCGGTTCCACCTATAAACTGAAATTCGGTCATCGGGGCGGCAATCAGCCGGTAAAGGACCTGACCACCGGCAAAGTGGAGATAACTTCTCAGAACCATGGATTCTGCGTTGACCCGGACAGCCTGCCTCCCGAGGTTGAGGTGACCCATATCAACTTGAATGACGGCAGCCTTGAGGGGATGCGGCATACCGGCTATCCGGCCTTTTCAGTGCAGTATCATCCCGAGCATGCGCCGGGCCCTCATGATGCCGAGTATCTCTTTGATCGATTTATTGATCTGATGGCCGGAAACGGCTGAGCCGCAACCCTGCTAACCTGAAAATCGTAATCCGGAAAAATACAAAAAATGCCCAAGCGTACGGATATCCATAAGATTCTTATCATCGGCTCAGGGCCGATCATTATCAGTCAGGCCTGTGAATTTGACTATTCCGGAGCCCAGGCAGTCAAGGCCTTAAAGGAAGAGGGTTTTGAGGTGGTGCTGATTAATTCTAATCCGGCCACCATCATGACCGATCCCGGTCTGGCTGACCGCACCTATATTGAACCCATTACTCCCGAGTGTGTAGCCAAGGTGATTGAGCGTGAACGGCCCGATGCCCTGCTGCCGACCCTTGGTGGCCAGACCGGGCTCAATACCGCCATCAAGGTGGCTGAGATGGGTGTGCTGGAGAAGTACAACGTGGAGATGCTGGCCGCCGATGCCAGGGTCATCCAGAAGGCAGAGGGCCGGGAGGAGTTCAGGGACGCCATGGACAAAATCGGGCTCAATGTGCCTGAATCAGTGATTGTCCACACCCTTGAAGAGGCCGTGGCCGCAGGCGAGAAGATTGGTTTTCCCATTATAGTTCGTCCCAGTTTCACTTTGGGCGGAACCGGTGGCGGCGTGGCTTATAATCGTCGCGAATTAAAGGAGATGGCTACCGCCGGTCTTGACCTGTCCATGACCACCGAGGTCATGCTTGAGCGTTCTTTGCTGGGCTGGAAAGAGTATGAGCTTGAGGTCATGCGGGACAAAAAGGATAACGTGGTGATCATCTGTTCCATTGAAAATGTTGACGCCATGGGTGTGCACACCGGTGATTCCATTACCGTCGCCCCGCAGCAGACCTTAAGCGACAGGGAATACCAGGAAATGCGTGATGCCTCCATTGCCATTATTCGGGAGATCGGTGTGGAGACCGGTGGTTCCAACGTTCAGTTTGCCGTCAATCCCGAGGATGGCGAAATGATGGTCATCGAGATGAATCCCCGGGTGTCGCGTTCCTCGGCCCTGGCCTCCAAGGCTACCGGATTCCCCATTGCCAAGATCGCGGCAAAACTGGCTGTCGGCTATACTTTGGATGAACTGAAAAATGACATCACCCGGGAGACCTATGCGGCTTTTGAGCCCACCATTGATTATTGCGTGGTCAAGATTCCCCGCTGGACCTTTGAAAAATTTCCCGAAACCGATGATTTTCTGACAACGGCCATGAAGTCGGTTGGCGAGACCATGGCCATTGGCCGGACATTTAAAGAGGCCTTTCAGAAGGGATTGCGTTCTCTTGAAATCGGCCGGGCCGGTTTTGGCTTCGACGGCAAAGAAGAGATGGATGAGCTGCACCAGGATGACCTGGAATTAGGCTTGAGCAAGCCCAACTCCAGGCGGGTCAGTTATCTTTTTGAGGCCCTGCGTCGCGGCATGTCCCTTGAGCAAATCAATGAACTCAGCTTTATTGATCCATGGTTTCTGCATAATTTCAAACAGATCATTGACATGGGCGGTCAGGTTCGGAAGCGCGGATTCTCCGGACTGGATGCCGATTTTCTTTATCAGGTAAAGCAGTACGGCTTTTCCGATATTCAGCTGGCCAGCCTGACCGGTACCTCTGAGCGGGACATACGCACTCTGCGCCTGGAAAGAGATCTGATTCCTGCCTATAAACTGGTTGACACCTGCGCCGCCGAATTTGAATCCTATACTCCTTATTACTATTCCGCGTACGAGCAGGAAGATGAGTCTCAAAGTAGTGGAAGTAAAAAGATCATGATTCTTGGCGGCGGTCCAAACCGGATCGGCCAGGGGATCGAGTTTGATTACTGCTGTGTACACGCCTCCTTTGCGCTTAAGGAGATCGGGGTGGAGTCCATCATGGTCAACTCCAATCCGGAGACTGTTTCCACCGACTATGATACCTCGGATAAGCTCTATTTTGAGCCGCTGACAAGGGAAGATGTCCTGAATATCATTGAACGGGAACAACCCGATGGTGTCATCGTTCAGTTCGGCGGCCAGACCCCGCTTAATCTCGCTGTGCCCCTCGCAGAGGCCGGGGTACCGATTATCGGCACCCCGCCTGATGCCATAGATCGGGCCGAGGACCGGAAACGGTTTCAACAGTTTTTACAGAAGCTTGGCCTGCGGCAGCCTGAAAACGATACGGCCTACACCTTGGATGAGGCCCTGGCCGTTGCCGGGCGTATCGGTTTCCCGGTTGTTATGCGGCCTTCCTATGTGCTGGGCGGCCGCGATATGCGGATTGTTTATACTGAAGAGGGGATCAGAGAATTTATGGCCATTCCGGGCATGGCCGGCAGCGATCATCCCGTTCTGCTAGATAAATTTTTAAAGGATGCCATTGAGGTTGATGTTGATGCGGTTTCCGACGGTTCCCTGACCATAATCGGCGGCATTATGGAGCATATCGAGGAGGCGGGGATTCACTCCGGTGATTCTGCCTGTGTTTTGCCGCCGCATACCCTGGATGCTGCCATGCTTGATGAGATCAGTCGGGCAACAAAAGCTATGGCCGGAGAATTAGGTGTTATTGGTTTGATGAACGTGCAGTATGCGGTCAAAGATAAAGATCTGTATATTCTTGAGGTCAATCCACGGGCGTCGAGGACTGTTCCCTTTGTATCCAAGGCTACCGGCGTGCCTTTAGCCAAAATCGCAACCAAGGTCATGATGGGGATGAGTCTTGCCGATCTTGGGCTGACAAAAGAAATACAGGTAAAGCACTGGGCTGTAAAGGAAGCTGTTTTTCCCTTTGATCGTTTTGAAAATGTGGATACTTTGCTGGGTCCGGAGATGAAATCCACCGGTGAGGTTATGGGCGTTGACGATTCTCTCGGCCTTGCCATGGCCAAATCACAGCAGGCTGCGGGCCAACATCTTCCCATGAGCGGCACGGTCTTTATTTCTGTTCGACATGCTGACAAAGCAGGTGCCGTACCGGTGGCGAGGAAACTTTTTGAACTTGGTTTTACTCTGCTGGCAACACGTGGTACTGCGGAAAAACTGGCAGCGCAGGGGATTGACTGTGAAAAGGTGAATAAGATCTCCCAGGGACGTCCCCATATCCTTGACAGGGTGCAGAACGGCGAGGTTCAGTGGATTATCAACACCTCCTCAGGCAACAGGACTACGGAGGATTCGTATTCCATTCGCCGGGCAGCCCTTGATTATCACATCCCCTATACAACGACCATTACCGGCGCAACGTTCATGACCCGGGCTGTTGCCGCTTTGACCCAACGGGAAATTTCCGTGAAGACGGTACAGGAATTTGCAAAGGCCATTGATTGATAGAGAAACATTGACGGATGGAGAAAGAGTATTACAATACGTATAAAGTAATGTGGATGCGCGGGATTAGATTGTAGCCTATCCGACAGAGGCGGGCGCATGTGTCCGTATCGCATCAGCATGGCTGTTTTTTAGGGTAGCCTTTAATAAAATCGACTAAGCGAACAATATTTGGAGTATTTTTTTGAATACCTTTTATAAAAATTTGAGTATGTGGCTGGTGATCGGCCTGACCATGATCCTTCTTTTTAACCTGTTTAACAAACCACAGGGTCAGAGTAACTCCATGACCTACAGTGAGTTCTGGTCCAGTGTGGAGAAAGGGGCTATTAACCGGGTGAAAATCCAGGGTGAAAAAATAACCGGCTCCGGACCCGATGGGCGCCCGTTTACTACGGTTACCCCTAATGATACCGAGCTGATTCCCATGCTGCGGCAATCCGGGGTTGATATTTCCGTTAAGGAGCCTGAAGAAACGCCCTGGTATCTGTCCATCTTTATTTCCTGGTTTCCCATGTTGCTTCTGATCGGTGTCTGGATTTTTTTCATGCGCCAGATGCAGATGGGCGGCGGCAAGGGTGGTGCGCTTTCCTTTGGCAAGACCCGGGCAAAGCTGCAGGGTGAGGGTGAGGTCAAGGTTACGTTCAAGGATGTAGCCGGAATTGATGAGGCTAAAGAGGAACTTGAGGAGATCATTGACTTCCTTCGCGACCCGCAAAAGTTTACCAAACTTGGCGGACGGATTCCCAAGGGCGTGCTGCTTGCCGGTTCACCCGGCACAGGTAAAACACTGCTTGCCAAGGCAATTGCCGGTGAGGCCAAGGTGCCTTTTTTTACCATCAGCGGCTCGGATTTTGTCGAGATGTTTGTTGGTGTCGGTGCCTCCCGGGTGCGGGACCTGTTTAATCAGGGGAAAAAGAACGCTCCCTGTATTATTTTTATCGATGAGATTGACGCGGTTGGCCGTCATCGCGGCGCAGGATTAGGCGGCGGCCATGACGAGCGCGAACAGACCCTGAACCAGTTGCTGGTGGAAATGGACGGCTTTGAGGCCAATGACGGGGTTATTATTATTGCCGCCACCAACAGGCCCGATGTCCTTGATCCGGCGTTGCTCAGGCCCGGCCGTTTTGATCGCCAGGTAATAGTGCCGGTGCCCGATATCAAGGGGCGGCAGTTGATTCTTGAGATTTACGGCAAAAAGACCAAGCTGGCCGAAGGGGTGGATATGGCGGTAATTGCCCGTGGCACGCCGGGATTTTCCGGGGCCGATCTGGAGAACCTTGTCAACG
Organism: Desulfobulbaceae bacterium; assembly: GCA_024763055.1. Classification (GTDB taxonomy): domain Bacteria; phylum Desulfobacterota; class Desulfobulbia; order Desulfobulbales; family Desulfobulbaceae; genus DRLX01. The sequence continues at coordinate 5,416 of JANTGH010000088.1, read as the reverse complement.
AGGCAGCGCTTATGGCTGCCCGTGAAGGTAAGAATGAAATTAATGCCGAGCAGTTGGAGCGGGCCAAGGATAAGATCATGATGGGCGCTGAGCGCAAGTCCATGATTATCAATGACGCGGAAAAGGAAATTACCGCCTACCATGAGGCCGGTCACGCCCTGGTTGCCCGTCTGCTGCCCGGGACGGACCCTATCCATAAGGTGACTATTATTCCACGTGGCCGGGCCCTGGGGCTGACCATGCAGCTGCCTATTGATGAGAAGCACACCCATGCCAAGAAGTATCTGCTCAACTCTATGGCCATACTTTTTGGCGGTCGGGTGGCCGAGAAACTGGTTTTTGATGAAATCACGACAGGAGCGGGAAATGACATTGAACGGGCAAGTGAGCTTGCCCGGAAGATGGTCTGCGAGTGGGGCATGAGTGAAACGTTGGGTCCGCTTGCCTATGGTAAAAAGGAGGAGCAGATTTTTCTCGGCCGTGAAATTTCCCAGCACCGTGATTACAGCGAGGATACGGCCCGAAAAATCGATGAGGAAGTCAAAAAGATCGTCCTTGATGCCAATGACCGGGTCACCTGCCTCCTGGATGAGAATATGGATATCCTTAAGGCCATAGCCACTGAGCTGCTGGACAAGGAAACCATCATGCTCGAGGATATGGATCGGATTATTGCCGAACTCAGGCCGGAGGAACAGCGGGAGGAGCCGGTGAAAGAACAGCAGGAAATGCCGAAAGCTGCGACTTCTGCTGCGCCTGCTGCTGAAAGGGTTGAGGAGGAAAAAACAGCGCAAAAAACTGAAAGTTCTCCAGACACCACCGCCGAAAAAATCCAGGAGAAAAAACCCCCGGAACAGGTTGAGCCGGTTACCGAGGTTGTTGAAGAAGTTGCCCGGTCGGAATCGGCCACACCGGCTGAAGAAACAGCGGTCGGTGAGGAGAAAGAGGAAGAAACCACCGCCTGACGGAAGATTGCAAATTGATTGCAGGGCGCAGGGATTTTCTGCGCCCTTTTCTGTTTTTTCTACTACCTTTTCTACGCTTATTTCGTCATCCCCGTAGTCTGTTGGGCGGGGATCCTGTACGGATGCTTCAGCGTTCCAGGATTCTCATTGATGCCCGACAACAGGGCTCGGGCATGACGAATTTTTTTGTTCTACCCTCGTTGCATCCGCTTGCAGGGTAACATACTGCGGATTTTGCGTCTCTGATTGTATCTTGTTCACCATATTACGACGGGTCGTGTCGTACCCACCATTGACATGTGCCGCCCATGTGCTATATTTGTTCTAAGAAGAAATAATAGCAGGGAGGCCCAAGATGAATGCGCTGCAGCAGGAAGCCATGTTGAGGAAACCGATCCTTATGCCGAGAGGAATGGTCGAGAAGGTGAATAAAATTGCCGGGAGAAAAAAGGTATCATTTGCCAAGGTGGTCAGGGAAGCGGTAGACGCCTTTGATGAGGGGATGAGCGGCCATGATGCCGCGCTTCTCGATGCGTTGGCGGAAGCCATGCTTGAGTCGACCCGTGAGCTTGTCGGTAAAATAGAGAATATTGCAAAGCGTCTTGATGAAACCCATGCCATGCTGGAGAAGCACTGATGGGACTCAGTGAAAAGATCATGGAGGCCCTTCGTGCCGGTATCCTCCTCAACGAAAAAATCTCCACCCTCATTGACAAGGTTGATCGCATGGACCGGGATGTTCGACATATCAATGATCGGTTGATCCGGCTGGAAACCATGGTTGAAATCGCCCAGGCCGGGCAGACAGGGAAACAAGAAAGAAGGCAGGTTGAATCATAAACAAGCAGAAAAGAGGTCAGATTTATTTTTTATTTTCCCTGTCATCACGCAGGTTCCCTTCCCCGTCATTCCCGTAATCTGTTGGGCGGGAATCCAGTTATACCCTTGCACTCCCGCATTAAAATGGATTTGTTTGAGAAGAAGAATGATGATGAAAAACAAAATGCCCAGGATTATGGGCATCCTCAATGTCACCCCGGATTCCTTTTCCGACGGCGGTTCCTTCACCAGTGAGGCGGCTGTTATCGCCCAGGTTGAGGGCATGTTAGCCGCCGACGTTGACATCATTGACGTAGGCGGTGAATCCACCCGCCCCTTTGCCGAGCCGGTCGCAGAGGACGAGGAGTTAAGCCGGGTCATCCCGGCTATTGAAGCCATTCGTAGAATCACCGATATTCCGATTTCCATCGATACCAGTAAGGCCGTGGTGGCCCGGCAGGCCCTGGCAACAGGGGCGACCATGGTCAATGATATTTCCGCCCTGCGCAAGGATCCGGCAATGGTCGGAGTGGTGGCCGGCTATGACGGGCCGGTGATCATCATGCACATGCAGGGCACCCCTGGTGATATGCAGGTCAATCCCCGGTATGAAAATGTGGTCGAAGAGATCTGCGCATTTTTTGAAGAACGGATAGCCTGGATGGATAAGCAGGGCATTGAACGAGAAAGAATAATTCTTGATCCCGGTATCGGATTCGGAAAAACCCTGGACCATAATCTTGCCATCCTGCGTAATATCGACGCCTTTAAACAATCAGGCCATCCGGTGCTCATCGGTCATTCCCGTAAGTCTTTTCTGGAAAAACTGCTCGGCCTGCCGGTCGAGGAACGTGACTGCCCGACCGCCGTTATCTCCGCTCTTTGTGCCGCTCGGGGCGCCGATATCCTCCGCGTCCATGATGTTGCCCTGACCCGGCAGGCAGTAGAGCTTGCCACAGCCCTCCAGTAAGATTTTTCTTATTCTCTTCTCTCGTTCCACCGCTCAGCGGTGAACGCAAGACTTGGCACTCTGCGCCTTTTCTCTGGTGCTTTGCGCCATTGTTGCCGACATCCCCCGGGGGGGCTCGGTGTTGCAACGTAATGGTCGGAATCGCGGCTAAAGCCGCTCCTACCCGCAGAAGCAATGTGAGTCCGTAGGAGCGGCTTTAGCCGCGAAATGTTCCCCCGTTCCACCACCCTGCGCTTTTTTTCTTTCGGTATAAATTGTCGTGATGCGCTATGATGCATATTTATTGCGATGTTCTCAAAAATACAAATTTCCTCTGTTGACACTGGATAAAAAACTTGCCAATACTGCTGACATAATGAAACTGAAAGTGATCGAGGTGAAATAAATGGGCGCTGTTTTTACCTACTCGGAAGCACGGCAGAAGTTCTCCCTGGTTCTTGACAAAGCTGCAGCTGAAGGTGAGGTCATTATACAAAGAAAAGACGGCCGCAGCTTTACTATAAGACCGGTCAGGAAGGTTTCTTCTCCTTTGGATGTCCCTGGTGTTGACCTGGGAGTTACGACGCGTGAAATTGTTGATTTCGTCAGGGAAAGTCGCGAAAAAAACGGTTGACCGGAATATATCATGCCCTAAGCAGTCGGACATCCAGGTAGCTGCCCGGCCACAAGATGTACACTGGATCCCCGCCTAACAGACTGCGGGGATGACGGGGGGAGGGGACGGCAGGGATGACTTTCTCTCGTTCCACCGCTCTGCGGTGAACGCAATACTTGGCGCTCTGCGCCTTTTTTCATTCCCTGTATAATTTGTCGTCATGTCCGAAGGAGTTTTCGGGGATCCAGATACATCCCTGGCCCGGTCACCAGAATAAACCGGGTTCCCACCCGATAGTTCGATTTTTCTTTTCTCTCGTTCCACCGCTCAGCGGTGAACGCAAGACTTGGCGCTCCGCGCCTTTGTTCATTCCCGGCATTGATTGTCGTCATGTCCGAGTGTTGTTGTCGGACATCCAGGTAGCTGCCCGGTCACAAGTTGTACGCTGGATCCCCGCCCAACAGATCGCGGGGATGACGGAGAGGGAAAACCGCTGAGATAAAGGGTTTCTCTCGTTCCACCGCTCTGCGGTGAACGCAAGACTTGGCGCTCTGCGCCTTTTTTCATTCCCGGCATAATTTGTCGTCATGTCCGAGTGCTGTTGTCGGACATCCAGGTAGCTGCCCGGCCATAAGGTGTACGCTGGGATCCCCGCCTAACAGACTGCGGGGATGACGGAAAGGGGAGACTGCGGGGATGACGGGGGGGGACGGCAGGGATGACATGAATCCGTCATCCCCGAGGTAGCGCGTCATCCCCGAGGGAGTTTTCGGGGATCCAGATTGATCCCTGACCCGGCCCTTGGAATAAACCGGGTTCCCACCCGATAGTTCGATTTTTCTTTTCTTTCGTTCCACTGCTCAGCGGTGAACGCAAGACTTGGCGCTCCGCGCCTTTGTTCATTCCCTGTATAATTTGTCGTCATGTCCGAGTGTTGTTGTCGGACATCCAGGTAGCTGCCTGGTCATAAGGTGTATGCTGGATTCCCGCCTAACAGACTGCGGGGATGACGGGGGAGGGGGACTGCGGGGATGACGGGAAGAGGAGGCCCCGGGTTGGAGGGAAGAACAGACCACGGGGCCGGCGGTGGGACGCCCCGCAGGGTTGGCGGGGAAAAGAGACTGCAGGGGTGACGAGGGTATATATCGTCACACCCGAGTGTTGTTGTCGGGTGTCCATGGGAAGACGACTTCCCTTTCTCAAGAGTTATTTAATCAACCTATCACTTGCGATATTAAGTATTTTTGCGATTTTTTCGCCCATCGCCGGGGAAAGCCTTCTTTTTCCTCTTTCATAATCACTTATCATGTTCTGCCGCACATCAAGTTTTTGTGCCAACTGTGCCTGGGTAAGTTCAGCCTTTAAACGAGCTCCGGCAAGCAGGTTGCCAATTCTATTTGACTGCATTTCCAGCCAGAAGTTTGTTTCCTCGATGGCAATACTATCCTCTTTTTCCGTAGTGAGGATGCTTACTTCAAATTTTTTCCTTATCCAATCAATGAGTTCTTCGGTATGCTCACCATGAATGGACATTTCAATATGGGGCTTTTTCACGAGAGCCAACATAGGTCACCTCAATTTCAATTTTTCCTTGCTGCCATGACCAGCAGGCAACATAGCGATAGGTTAAATGACAATGATACCTATCCTCACCCAATGGTGAGAAATTATGCCAACTTTTTTGGATAGGCCCATCAGCTTTTAGGTCTTCGATCAATAAGAAGAGAAGTTGTCGAATATTTTTGGGCAATTTGTTCAGACCCCTATTCACTTTCTTTTTTATCCTCACCTGGTATTCCATAGAGTAATAATATTACTGTATAGGGTAATAAGCAAGAATTATTTGTTGCGGGAAAGGCGCTTGTTCTGGACGGCGACGAGGTTGTGGGGGTGACTCTTTTTCCGTAATTCCGGGGACACTATGCTTAATTCCCTCGTTCCACTGCTTCGGCATCCAGGCTTATTGACCGTCCACATGATATATGCTGGATCCCCGCCTAACAGACTGCGGGGATGACGGGGGAGGGGACTGCGAGGATGACGGAAGAGGGGGACTGCGGGGATGAC
>JANTGH010000087.1 GCA_024763055.1 Desulfobulbaceae bacterium | reverse complement strand
ACAAGGAGAAAAAAACCGGTGGCGGCGGCACTGGCAAAGGCGGACTCTATAAGGTCTTTTGCAAGCAGACCGACCACCACGGCCGGAATGGTCGCGATAATCAGATACCAGCCCATACGGGCATTTTCCGTGGCAAAGGGTTTCCCCGAGGTCAGCGCCTTGAAGAAATCGACGGCGATCTCAATGAGATCATGCCAGAAATAAACAATAACCGCAAAGAGCGTTCCCCATTGCACCAGAACATCAAACACAAAGGCCTGGGAGGGATCAAACCGCCATCCCAAAACATGCGGCACCAGGACCAGGTGCCCGGAGCTGGAAACGGGGATAAATTCCGTCAATCCCTGAACAATGCCAAGAATGAAGGCCTGTAACAAGGTCATCAATGATTCTCCTTAAAACGAAAAATTTTACTGGTGACAAAGTCTGTACACACGCCAACAAGTCGAATGATTCTATCATATAGCGGAGTCAAACAGTTGCGTAGAGCACGCATAACAAGAGTACCCAACAAAGCCACAACAAATGAGCCCACGATATCAAGGGGAAAATGAAGACTGGTATAAATCCGTCCCCACGCCCCCGCCATAGCAACAGCAAGGAAAAAGATCCCCTGTAAGCGCCATCCGGAGCGAAAAAGAAGGGCAAGAGCGGCACCGAAAAGAAGTGTGGCATGGTCGCTTGGAAACGACGTTTCCGGGCCATGTGAAATAAGTGGCTTACAGAGCCCCATCATATAGGGCCGGGGATGGAAGTAAAAAACCGTAATCAACTGATTGAAGAGGAGACCGAACACCACCACGGCAGCGCCTTCCAGCAACACCTTTTTCCCCTGACGCTCAGTTGTAAACCAATAGACAGCCATGCAGACAATGATAAGATAAGGGGTCAGTTCCGCCGCTATAACGGAAAGAAAATCAAGCGCCGGTTGATCCCCTGCCCCTGCATGCAACCAGGTAAAAAGTTTTACGTTCACTGAGTTGTTCATGGAGTATTTCAGTCATCCTTGACTTTGAGCACTTTCCCAGTGACGGGGTCCACAAAAACTTTTTTCTTCTTTCCCGTGGCTTGAAGTATTTTAACCTCATAGACTAAATACCCGTTTTCTTCATCAATCTCAGCTTTCATGACTTGTCCGGAAACAGCAGTTTTTGCAGCTTTGATCGCTGGAATTATGGGTACTTTGATCTTATGCATTGTCTTGGTTTCGGATTCAAAAAGACCAACCTTAATCGTACCTGTAATGTCTTTTGCCAGCAGATACGTCGATGTCAGTAACACTATTGCCACAGATGCACATACGGTTCGTTTTGTCATCATTGTTCCTTATATAATGTGTATACCTTCCAAAAAAAAATCCATCATATCACAAAAACATTACCATACGAAAAGCTACCTGAACATTATCATTTGGTAATGTTACAAGCGAAGGAGTTGAAGGATGTAACAGCCTATGCAAGTGCATCAGACTGATCTTTTGAATCATGAAAATTTTGAGTGAACGATGACCATCACCCTATGGTATAACTTGACAACTTTTCCGGCTATTTTTTCCACAGAGTAGTTCTCTGCAAAGGTGCGGCTGTTTTTCGACAGAGACGATAGCAGGCGTTTATCCTCTAAAATTTCAGCAACTTTTGCTGCCCATCTATCGGTACTTTCCGTCACGGCAAAGCCATTATAGCCGTCTTTGACCACGTCGTAGACTCCGCTGGCGCGTACCGCCACCACCGGACATCCTCCGGCCATTGCCTCAAGCAGGACCATCCCCTGGGTTTCTGAGGTAGATGCGAAGACGAAACAATCGGCGGCCAGGTAACAGCGGACGACCTCATGCGGTGGAATGTTCCCGGTAAAAATGATTATTTCTGCCAGCCCAAGCCCGTTGACTTTATCCATAAGTCGCTGCCTTTCCGGACCGTCCCCCACAAGCAGGCATTTAAACGGTTTTTGACTCCGACTTTTTACTTTGGCCAGGCCGTCAATTAAAAAATCGAGATTTTTTTCTTCCGCCAGCCGTGAAACAGAGATCAATAATTTTTCCCCTGCATCGACATATTGACTGCGAAGTTCCTGAACCTGCTCGTCGGACCAGGATGAATATTCCTCGATGTTGATGCCGGTGGGAATAGTCTCAATGAGGGCGCTGACTCCGAGGTTGCGGAGATATTCTTCTGTGGAAGCGGTTGGGGTAATAATGGCATCGCATCGGTTGGCAAATTGTTTGATTACAAAATGAGCGACAAGATTTTTTAATGCCGTGCCCGGCAATGGTATGTAATGCGTATAGTATTCCAGCCGGGTGTGGTAGGTGAACACCACGGGTATCCTGCGTTTTCGTGCCAGCCGCAGGCCTTTTTTCCCCAGCCAGAAAGGATGGTGAATATGGACCAGATCACAATCACATTGATTAAATTCTTTCGTAATTTTACGGGAAAAAATATTGATGACAGGAAAGTTATCAAGATGAAATGAAAACAGGCCCGGACAGCGAACAATACTTCCGTCTTGTGGATCTTCCCAGGGTTGTCGATAGCTTGGCGCAAAGATCTTTACTGTAAAACCCAAACGCACAAGCCCCTTGTAAAGGCGGTCAATGGAAAGGGGAACTCCACCGATAAAGGGAAGGTAGTTGTTGGTAAACATCGCCACGCGAAGCGGTGTTTTAGAAAGGGCTTCTTCATCAATACTGAAATCACGATACAGGTGCTCCTGGCGGATAATCAACGCATAGATCTTCAAGGCAAGCAGACTGATCAGGCTTATAGTCAGCAGTGCGTTGAACACATTCATATAAAAAAACGAATGAAGAAAAAGCTTCAGAATCTCCAGCTTTTCCCGAAAAATGCTCATGTGACGGGGAACGACCACATTTTTACAGAGTATCTGATTTGGCCCTACCTCAACCTTGACAAACTGGTAATGTTCTTGTCGGTCAAGAAGTAAGCCGCCGCCACCTCCGGAGATTATATAACGTACTCCCTGCCGCAGAGATTCATGGTAGATGGGATACCCGGATGAAAAAACCGTTGTCACTTTGTATGTGGAAAAGAGGTTTTGTAATTGCCGACTTATTTTCTCATCAAGAACAGATGAATCGTTTTCGGAATCAAAACCGGGCAGAGCAAACAGCGCGTGGTTCAAAAAGACAAATCGATAACATCGTTTTTCAGCTTGGATCAATTCCTGTTGCAGCCACCGCAATTGCCATTTCCAGGGTGTTGTTCCGCTTGAATCAAGAAAAATGAACGACGCGTTATCAAGATGAAAAGAAAAAAAATAGGGTCCAAAATGCTGGTAAAATTTTCCGGCTCCGAAATCCTCAACTTCATTCCGACCAACAGCAAGGACATAGGGAATGCCGGCTTTTTTCAGTCCACGAAACAATAAACGATATTTGTCTTCCGCACCATCAACAACAGCGTTGCCGGCAGATATCATAAAATCGATACCCTGCTCTTTAATCAACGGTACCATGCGTTGTTCAAAGATCCGCATGGAATTTTTAATATTGCCGATAACGGCAAATTTATAGGCTCTTTTGTTGTGGAGCAGGCTTTCAATCTGTTCGATGTGCACGGAGTTGAGAGCCTGATAATCCGATTCATAGACAAAAAGATAGACTTTGTAGCCGATCAAAATCGCAAGCACCAGCAGAATGGTTACCAGATAAAACTTCAGTTTTGTTTTATGGTGCATTGCAAGGCAGCCCCTTTATTTTTGTTACGGCCCGTAATTTCCCTGTAGAAAATAACTATACCAATAATTACCCCAACATAGATGGTCAAAAAACGCCAGGATAATGTTAACAGGGTAATATCCTGCTGTTGAACCAGTTGAGCAAACAGTAGCCCATATCCTACCTCTGCGACTCCTGCAGCCCCGGGTGTCGGCGCAAAATACATAAAAAAAGTCACCACTACCTGGAAAATCAGTATGGTCAGCAGCGGAATCCGATATCCAAACGCCTTGATCAGGATGATGGAAAAGGAAAAGAGAAGCAGCAGGAAAAGAGCTGTAAACATAATGGACAGTACCACCCAGATTCGGTTTCCTTTCAGGTAAAGTTTGAATCCCTCTGCAAAGAGATCGAGTTCATCGGAAAGGCGCAAGTAAGAAGACCGGAAGCGATTTCTTGATATAATTTTCAGGCGCTGCAATATATATAATCCACGGATCAACCAAACCTTGACGGTTCTGATTCGAAAAATAATGACCCGGAAGACAATGAGATACATACAGGAAAAGCCGGTAATTGCGTAAAGCAGGTTTTTATGTAAAAAAACATGAAACAGTTCAGGTCTGGCCCAGATGATAATCGGCGTGAGGGTAAACAGTATCAGGGCAGCCAGCATTGTCCGAATCGTTGTCACCGCCGTTGCCTTGCCGATGGGCATCCCCTTTTGCTGCATGAAATAGACCTGCACTACACCACCGCCGGTGGCAAGGGGGGTGACATTGGAGATAAAAATATTAATAAAAACCAGTTTGATGATATAGGACAGGGCAATACGAGAACCCGTGGCGCGAATAATACAGTACAGGCGCAATCCGTCCGCCAGAAAATAGAGAATAAGAAGGAGTACCAGGCTGATGATGACGTGCAGGGAGAGCAGGCCGGCCGGCAGTTGCATCTTGCCACCGGAAAAATAATGATGGACCAAGGAGATGGTGGCAAAAGACAAGGCAAAAAACAGTGCCGCCAGTCCAAAATATCTCGTTTTCTGCGTTGAATGCAACGAAGGGATCAACTTGGCCGGATAGAGATTTTTTTTCATTAATATGTAGAGCGTTTGTTCTTGCAGACGTAATGGCCTAAACAATATATGCAATATGTATTCAATCAGACAGCATTGGCTTGCGATCGTCGAAAGATGCGGCACAGACAGCAGGACCGGTAGCCGACAATCGGAAACAGAGTTCTCCATCCCTGTCGGTACGCAATACCTTACCACAGAATTTTCTCAACCGGGTCATAACGTTTTTTGCAGGATATGCGAGCGAATTATTCAATCCGACGGAGACGATGCCTATCTGTGGACGGGTTATACGAATCAGCTCCGGATCCGTTGAATCCGACGCCCCATGATGACCTGCTATAAGGATATCAACGGTAGTATTTTCTAAAAATTGTTTCAGCACCGGGATCAGTCCGTGTTCGACATCCCTGTCCACATCCCCCATAATGAGTATATTTCTTCCACAGGCTGTCCGCACCAGTAGGACCAGGGACATTTTATTCAGATTGTTGCCGGAAGGACTCTTCGGCCATATGATGTGGAGTTGATTTCCCTGCCAGTAAATCGTATCTCCGGCATGAACAATCCGATGCAGGGGATCATTGGCCAACGCCTCCATAACTCCCGGTACAAAAATCCTGTCAACCGGTATCAGGTTTTTTGGAAAATGGTCGCTGGTCAGAACCGGAGTGTGGGGCCACAGTCGTCGAATCCCGACGTAACCTCCTGCATGATCAGGATGAAAATGGGTGAGAAAAAGGTAATCCAGAGAGTGAACGCCATGGGCCGACATCCTTTCCTGAAGATGTTTTGTCTGTTCAACCGGGCCGGTATCGATAAGTATGGCCCGTCCACTCTCCAGCAGGATGACAGCCTGGCCCATGCCCACATCCGGAACAATTACCCGCAGATCACAGGACCAGGCCGGACTGCCCATGAAGGCTGCCGGCAGTAGAATAAAAAGATAGAGGTAACAAATAACAAAATCGACAAGATGACGATTCATAAGCCATGGCTCCGGGAAGTATCAGGGGAGTCATCCATGAAGAGACAGGACAGCTTTATACCAAGGATCGAGGAGACGGCGTTTGTCAATACATCGCGTAAGTCACCCACCCGATCCGGGAGGAAATATTGGAGAAGTTCGTCAAGTCCGGAAACGGTCAGGCAAATGATAAGGGCAACTTTTGTCCCAAATAACCTTTGCGACAGGAACCCGAACAGACCGAATAGCAGGACATGTACCCGTTCAACAGGCGGCAAGAGCATGCTGATAACAATAAAACCAGCGCCGATCAATAATTTTTTTTGAAGAAGTTTTATTGAAGCGTTTAATGTTTTCTGAAGACAGACAAGCACAAGAAAAATGATTATCACGACGGCCGGGAACAGAACGGACAACAGAAATGGTGAAAGAATTGAACAGACCAGAATTTGTAATGGACGACCATTGATAGAAAGCAGGGGTATGGCAAGACAACACAAAATCCAGGTAAGGAAAAGGCCGGTCTTTTGTTTCTGTTTCAGGGCAACAGACACATTATCATCGGGCATTTTCGGTAACTGCTCACGCACAACAATACTCCCCGGTTTTGTTTTGTAAATAGAGTAAACGACTGAACAGCTCGTCGATATTCATGGTATCCCAGTTCTCCGGGTCTTGCCTGGTGTTTTTCATATGGCAGTCAATCAAGCTTATGGCTGGCCATGCGTTTTCTATGCAGGGTCGTGAAACAATACAAGGCCATAAAATAACCGGCGACGGCGATGGGTAAGCCGATAACTGCGCCTCCGACAAGGATTACGGAAAGAGTTTTGAAACCAAGGTGGAGCAGCGTGTTTATCCCTTCCAGGAAACTCCCCTGTTTTAATAGTATCATAATCTCCTGAAGATGTTCCCAGCTGACTCGACCAGGCAATATCATGTTGCCGACTTTCCAGGTGTAATAATACTGTGGAAGAAAGGTGAGAGGGTTGCTTGCCACGGATGAAGCGATAAAGGCTGCAAGGGGATTGATTCTCAGAAGCAAAGCCAGGGGGATCAGAATTATCGTCTGCACGGGAAACAGGGGCACTACGCCGATGAAAAGACCAAAACCAATTCCTTTGGCTAAAGAATGGGGATCTCCGCGCAGACGGATGATACGAAAAAAATAATATCGAACCAGGCGAACAGGTTGAAATTTCACAGCTCGTTTTTCTCCAGTCTTTGCGGGATACAGACATTATATGTACCACAGAAATATAAGCGTAAGATTATCCCGACATTATCATTTGGTAATGTTGATGGCGTCGCAAAAACTTCTATTTACTGCGTCGTGAGTACCGGGACGATTCACTACATACTACTTGTATAGTTGAGACCCGTCCCGGCATTTGTAACTTTCTGAATTAAGGATTGATGATTTTTCATGCGGTGATTATTCACTCCCTGAAGGACAAAATACAGGGCTCTTGAGGGCGGAAGCTAACATGCTTATCTCAAGAAGTTGTCCCCGCGTAAAAAAAGTTCCCTGTAAAAGGTACTCTCCCGTCATTTCAGGGACAAATTTTTCCGTGCAATATTGATGAATCATAATCGTCTGTTGCAATGAATGGAGCAGGTTTTCCCGAGAGGCGTCCACATCGGGTTGAATGGTATGCAGGATCAGCCATTTCCTGCCGACGTAGCTCCTGGTAATGCCCACATACACATGCGCATTGCCGATTCGATAGGGGGTGCTCCACAAATAGAGAATAGTCAATTTCGACCCGGCACCGTCCGGCAAAATCAGTGACCAGTTATTTATCTTCCCGTCCCAGAAGGCTGGGGCAACCGGGATACGGTTTTTGTCTGATTTCTGTGTCAATTGCCGGAACAATGTATGCAGATCAGGCTCTGCTGCATTCTTCCAGCCTGCTTTATGCAGATGGGCCAGAAGTGTTTGATCGTCTTCAGCAACAATTTCCACGCTGATGGGCTGTTGCCGACTCCCGAATATGGTTTGGGTAAACTGCAGATTTTTTGTTGTGAGCAGTTCCGATAAATCCCTGGTGAGCTGCACTGTCGGCAGCTGTTTTTGGGGCGCAAGTCGGGGCTGGTACATGATGGCAAAACCGAGATAATAACACAATGCCAATGCCATCAGCCCTGCTCCTATGGCCTTCCTCTTTAGTGAAACAGGTGTATGGAAACGAAGATTCTTCTGCGCGACCAGCCATTCCGTCAGACTGACGGCAATAATCAACCATAAGGTTCCAACAAGATAGCCGCCCCATACATCACTCAGATAATGAACGCCTACCATAATGCGGCTCAAGCCAAGCAGACCGATAACAATAATTGTAAAGAAAAAAAGTTTTACCTTTGTCTGCCAATTAGATGTATGGCGAACGGCGAGATACCCTAAAAATCCGTAAAAGGCGACGGCAATAGTGGCATGACCGCTTGGAAAAGAATAGGAGTGTTCATAGAAAACAGCCTCGGCCGGGCGGGGACGATGGAAAGCAAATTTTCCCAGGGTGGTAAACAATTCACTGCCGAAGATGGAAACCGCCATCGGCAGGATTAACTGCCCCCGCTTGAGCACAATGAGAAACAAGGTGGCGATACAGGCCATCGGGACCATGACCTGCCAGTTTCCCAACTCCGTAATCCAGGTAAAAGAATGCAATACCTCCGGTTCACGGAATGCTTTCACCAACTGGGCAATGCTTTGATCGACTGCGACAATGGCATCCGAGTTGATAAGATCCTCAACAATTCCGGCAAACAGAACCAGGACATAACAAAATGCTATACTAAGCAGGGTCAGCGTTCGGCCCCGGAAACGTGTCCGGTCAAATCTCCGACGAATAAACGTGGACAATCGGGGATGGTTTTTCTTCCAGGCCCCCACCTTTTCATTGGTCAGTACGGCTGTATATATCGACTGCCAGATGGAGATCATAAATTCGGCAACAACCCGGCCGTGTTTGATCACCTGACGCTGTAACATCCAGATAAACAAAAAAACCAGCAATACTGCCACTGCCAGCATACCGATCCGGGACATCCACAATTGGGCAAGGCTCAAGGATTGAGCAAATATATATCCCGCTCCCAGCCATTGCAGACCCCATCCCATGGCTCCCAGCACATTCCAGAGCATAAAGCTGCGACGATTCATTTCCACGGTGCCCGCAACAAAAGGGATAATTTCCTTTATAGTCGGGACAAATCGTCCTAAAAATACACTTTTAGAGCCATGTTTTTCAAAAAATTCGTGTGCCGTAATAAAATGCTCCGGTTTAACCACCCAGATACCATCACGCGTCCATTGCCTGCCGTACCGCCTGCCGAGAAAATAATTTACATTATCCCCAAGGACCGCGCCTGCCAGAGCAAACCACCACAAATCAACAATATCCAAATGGCCTCCTGCCGCATACGCCCCTAAAAGAAGCAACAACGTGGAACCGGGAAGAAAAAGCCCGATCAGGAATATTGTCTCAAGCAGGGCGGCAAGAAAAGCCAGCCAATAGATGAGATAATGAAAATGGGCCAGCGAGGGGAGCAGTTGATGCAGGTATGTTTCCATGGGCACGATTCTTTATGGGAAAGGGTTTATCTGAAAATAGCCCACGGAGCTGTGTCGTTTCGGACTATTTTCATCATTCATTGTGGCTGTGACCTGAAAATATGGTCCAGCTATGCTGGTTATTGAGGCAGCTTGACGACAAAACAAGAACCGTTTTTTCCATCGCTATGCACAACAACCGAACCATTATGCTTCCGGGCAATGGCCTTAACCAGCGCCAGGCCAAGGCCGTTGCCGGAAATGGAGCGACTGGTGTCACCACGATAAAAACGGTCAAAAATATGTTCTTTATCCTCTTTCGCGATACCCGGACCGTTGTCAGCAACCGAAAGAACGACACCATCCTTTTCGGCAGTAAGCGTTATGTCTATTTTTCCTCCGTCCGGGGTAAATTTTATAGCATTATCCAACAGATTGGCAAGCAATCGCTGTAGGCCGTCCTGGTTGCCGGAAAGGGTATATGGCTGGTCATCAATCTGCACAGAGAGTGTAATGTCCCTCTCTTCTGCTGCCGGCAGGTATAACTCGACTGCCATTCGGACAATTTCGGCCAGATCAACCTTTTGCATGGCCAGAACCCTGATCCCGGCATCGATTTCCGCTAACTCCAGGATAGTATTGATCTGGCTGACCAGCCGGTCGCTTTCTTCAATAACCGTTACCGCCATGTTACGATAGCTTTCCCTGTTCGCATTTCTTGTCAGGGTGGTTTCAGCAACACCACGCATGCGGGTAATAGGCATACGCAAATCATGGGCCACGTTATTGATGACCGCTTTCAGCTCACCGATAAGCCCGGAAACCCGTTTCTGCATGGTGTTAAACATGGTGGCCAGGGCTTCAATTTCTTCGCCGCGATTTCCTTTACTGATGGGCTGGTCCAGATCTCCCGCCGCAATACGTCCGGCCGCTTCAGTTACTTCACGAACCCCGCTCATGGCCCGGCGGGCAATCATATAGGCCCCTATGCCACCGAGGACAAGGATGAGGAAAAAGGCGGTTGAAAAGGTTTCACGGTAACTTTCCAGGACCTCATCCTTGTCATCAATGATCCCGGCCTGGAGCAGAAAACCGTCTTCAAGACGGGTTGCAATAATACGGATGGGGTATTCAAGTTCATGGATGCGTAAACGTTTAAACTGCTCGCTCCCCGCAGGAATGCGGGCAGGAAGCCATTGCAGTTCCTGCCAGACCCTTTGCCCGGAGGAGGCGACCGGCCGTCCTTTTGGATCAAGCAGACGAAAAAAACTTCGTTCTTTCCCTGCGGCTGTAGACTCGCGATCAAATTCTTCCTGCAGGCCGGACAGTCCACCATCTTCTCTGGTCTTTGTAAATTCGCGAATGGTGGCCCGCAGCCGGTCATCCGTCTGTTGATTCAGATCTCCGACTATATGAACATAAACAAGAACAAAAGCCGCAAGAGACAAAAGGCCGAAAAGCAAAGTATAGGAAAGCGTCAATCGCCCGCATACCGTGGAAACGATGCGTTTTCTCAAAATTACTCCTTCCTGAATTGAGCTCAACTTACTTCCTGTGTTCGTCCACAACATAGCCGACCCCGCGAACCGTATGAATCAAACGTTTATCGTGCGCCGCATCAATTTTTTCACGCAAGCGGCAGATACAGGCCTCAACCACATTGGTCTGCGGATCAAAATTATACTCCCAGACGTGTTTAAGAATCATCGTTTTTGAAATAACCCGCCCATGGTGCTGGAGCAGATAGGAGAGCAGGGAAAATTCCCTTTGCTGCAATTCAATTTCCTGTCCTCCTCTGAACACCTTGCGGGAGAGAAGATCAAGCTCAAGATCGGCAACAGTAAGCAGAGATTGTTCGGAAAGGGGTTGACTGCGACGCAGGAGTGCATGCAGGCGGGCAACCAGTTCGGCAAAGGAAAAGGGCTTAACCAGGTAGTCATCGCCACCGGCCTTAAATCCGCTCAGGCGGTCTTCCACAGTCTTGCGGCCACTTAAAAAAAGGATCGGCATGGTGGAGCCGGAATCGCGTAACCGTTCCACCAAGTGGAGGCCATCAAGACCGGGCAGCATGATATCTACAATTGCCGCATCAAACCTGCTGGCAAGGGCATGGTCCAGCCCTGATTTTCCGTCAGCGGCATGTCGCACGGAAAATCCCTCTTCGGAAAGTCCGGATTTAATAAACTCAGCCGTCTTGGTGTCGTCTTCAACAAGGAGAATCTGTGTCATAATTATGAGAGGTCTATTTTACCGGAATCATGTCATCTTTTTTTATCTTCGATGGAACAATTTTCCTCCAGCGTTCAGTGGCCATATAGATGGTGGGCAGCAGGCTCAAGGTAAAAAGAGTGCTGGCCGTAAGACCTCCGAAAAGCATGATCCCCAGAGGCTGCAGAAGTTGCGGACCGTCCCCGAGTCCGAGGGATGCCGGGATCAGGGCCAGCAATGTTGTCAGTTGAGTAAGAATCATCGGCCGGGTACGCACACGCGTTGCCTCACGAATCGCCTCCACGGCTCCCATCCCCTGCTCTCGAAAATTTCGGGCAAATGTCAGCACAACTATCCCGTTATTCGTCGAGACACCGATAAGGGTAATAAAACCGATAAATACCGTCAGGTCAATCGACTGCCGGGTGACAAACAGGGCCAGTGCAGCTCCCATAAAATCCAGAGGCAGCTTACCAAGCACCACAAGCGGGTCCAGCAGGTTATTTAACTGCAAGGCGATAATACCATAAACCAGGAGCGCGGAACCAAGAAATACCCAGAACATCTGCGAGGCCGTTTTGATAAGCTGACCATATTCTCCGGTGTAGGCAATTTGAATATCCGGCGGTAAATGGAGACCTGCAAGAGCCGTGTCGAGATTGTGTATAACGGAGAGAGGGTTCCCGTCAATTTCAGCCGTCAGGGTCAGGGAGCGCAGGCCATGCTGATGGGCGATGGCCGGATGACCGGAGCTTTGCCTGATATCCGCCACCTGACTAAGGGGAATACTGTCGCCGCCGACAACAGGTATGGGAATCTGCTCTACATCTTCTATTTTTGTGCGAAATTGTGACTGAAAACGCAGGAAAACCGGAACGGGTTTCTGATCTTTGACGACTTCGGAAATCGTTGCTCCCTGCATGGCCAGGCGAATGGCCAGGGCCGCATCTTTTGTGTTGACTCTGCGCAGGCAGAGTTTGTCCGGGGCGAGCCGAATGGATATCTGGTCGACCGGGATTTTGGTATTATTGACCACATTGGCCAGCCCGGGAAGTTTATGCGCTGTTGCCTCCACTTTGGCCGCAGCCGAGTAAAGTTCGTCAAGATCGGTTCCATACAGGGTAATACCGAACAGAGCCGGTAATCCGGAAAAGGACTCATCGAGTTTTTCACTGGTCGGTTCATTGACCCGGCCGATAACGCCGTCCATCTTTTGGATAAGCTGGTCAAGTTTATGTTTGAGTACCGTGGTGTCATGTTTTCCGGTCTTATCCAGACGGACCACCAGCTCGCCTTGGTCCGGCCCTTCAATGTAGAAGGATGACTCAGGTGAACCGGTGCGACGAAAGACGGCATGCACTCCAGGCAGGGCCAGTATCTTTTTTTCAAGCTGGTCGCCGACTCTGTTGCTTTCTGTAAGGGACGTTCCCGGCGGCAACTGATAACTGACCAGCAGTGAATTTTCATCAAGTAAAGGGAGCATCCGGGCAGGATTAAAGGCCAGCAGGCCGATACCGCCTAACAACAGCACACAGGCCACGCTTATTGTCAGCACCCTGTGGCACAGAAAATGATCAAGAAGACACAGGTTAGCACGTTCTATAAACCGTACCCACCTGGTGCCGAGGCCGATTTTCTTTTTTACCTGATCCAGAGGGCGCATCCAGTGAGCTGCGGCAAGAGGTATCAGGGTAACAGACAGCAGCAGGGAGAAAAGTATCAGTACACTGAAGCTGAAACCAAAGGGGTGGAACAGGCGGCCGGCAAGACCGCTGATCAGCACCAGAGGGGCAAAGGCGGCAAGGACGGTCAGGGTACCGGCGATATCAGCCCCTAAAATTTCCCGGGTGCCGTCCAGAGTTGCCTGCCATGGATTTTTACCAAGATTTCGGTGCCGATCAATATTCTCCAGCACCACAATGGAATCGTCCGCCACCATACCGATGGCCACGGTCAGGGCGCCCAGGGTCATCAAATTCAGCCCAAGTCCCATCGCATGCATCACCCAGAACGTGCCCAGGACGGTAAGCGGGAAGGTAAACGCAATTGCCATGCTGGCCCGATTGCGTCCAAGAATAAAGAGAACGGCAATGATCGCCAGCACGGCGCCGAAAAAAAGGTTGTTGCGCATGTTCCGGTATGCCAGGCCGATGATCTCCGCCTGATCATAAAATTTTTCCAGACGGACCCCGGCAGGGAGCATACTCTTTGCCAATTCCTTATCGACTCGCTGTGATACCTCCAGGGTACTGGCCCCCGGCTGTTTTTGAATGGTAAAGGCCACGGCAGGCAATCTGTTTTCCGTGATCACATACCGTTGCGGCCTGGTACCGGCATAAATTTCAGCAATGTCAGAGAGCCGAAGGGGCGCTCCGGAAGCGACTTGTTGTACCGGCACGGAACGAAGGTCCTCAATGGTCAGCAGTCTGCCGTCGGTGCGGATTAACAGGTCACGACCGTGTTGTTCCAGGTAGCCGCCGGTGTCCAGGATATTTGCCCGTCGGATGGCATCGGCTATATCGTTTCCACTCAGTCCCGTCTGCTTGATTTTTAAAGGATCAAGGTCGACCCGCCAGGCATACAGACCGCCACCCATGACTTCAACCCTTGCTACTCCGGGCAGTGATGTCAGCCTTTGCACAAGCTGATATTGCGCCCATCTTCGGGTTTGCACAGGATCACCGCCGCTTAAGGTGTATGTAGAAAGCATAGCCAGCGAGGTGCCGATATTTTCCAGTTCCGATTCGGCCCCGGCAGGCAGATTAGCTCTTGCCTGTGCCAGGCGGCCATAGACAAGCTGCCGGGCCTGCAGCACATTGACGCCCCAGGTAAATTCCACCGTAACCTGTGAAAATCCGGGAGCGGATATCGAACTGACCCGCTGCAGATTGTTTAAGCCGCGCATGGAATTTTCTATCGGCGTGGTAATCAGTTGTTCCATATCCTCAGCTGTACCGGCGGGATAATGGGTAATGATATTTATCAAGGGGTAGTTAAGGTCGGGAAACAGGTCAACGGGCAGATGGCGCAAGCCTGCGATACCAGCCAGGGCAAGCAATAATGCGCCGATAATAACGGCTATGGGCTTTCTTAAAATGATTTCAAACATGATTATTTCCTGTAATTGCTCTTAATCCACAAACTTTATCAACTCCTTCAGATCACGATAGAGCAACTCGTAAGCGTTCTCACAAACAACCTGTTGATCCATTTTTAACCCGGAAAGGACAGGAATCTTACCGTCTTTTTCCCCGCCCGATTCAATGGGTATAGGCATATAATTATTATCGTTTTTAACGATACACCAGCTTTGGTTGTTCCGGCTGACCACAGCACTTGTCGGAACCCAGATTACCTGTTTTTCAGGACTGCTATGCATGACCCGGATCCATTGGCCATCTCCTAAAGAATTGTTCGGGTTATCCGCAGTAAACACAAGCAAACGCAGTCCATTGGCAGCGTCAATTCGCGGAGTTCCAGAAATCGGATGCAATTGAATATCTGTTTTTTTGTCTTGTATAAAAGTTTGCCCGGAGGTCCAATTGCCCACCATTTTTTCCGACAGGGCAACAGTCACATACAGCTTGTGCAGATCTTCAAGCCTAAGCACCGTGGTGTTTGCCTGTATCCATTGCCCGGCAGTTGGGGGAGTATTTACAATGGTTCCGGAAAAGGGCGCCCGAAGTACACTGAGAGTCTCCGCCACGGCCGACGGAGTTTTGTCGTTAAGAAGCACATCAAGCTCTTTTCGCTGTATGTCATTGCCAAGCAGCATAAGATCAGTATGTATCTGGTCCCAGGACCGTTCCAGCTCCGCCTCAATCTTGAGGCTTTGTTTGCTGCCACTGAGAACGTCCCGGCGGGTAAGTGTGTGTTCCCTGATTCCCTGACGCAGAATTTTCTGCTGCTTTTTTTCCAGCAGAAACAATCTGCGGCTGGTTGCATACTCACTGATATTTTTGATAAAGGCAGGGGATTGGAAGCGAAGAAGAATTTGGCTGACCGAGACCTTTTGACCGATTTGAATCGTTGCCTCGGTGATCTTTATGGCAAACGGCATGGTAAGCGTGGTTGCAGCCAGGGCCTTGACTTGACCAAAGGCCGTAAACTCTTGCTGCCACTGCCCTTGCCGAGCAGTGGCAACAGGATAGGTCTCGGCATAAAGCCGACCGGGAAGGAAGAACAAAAGAGTCAGGATGAAAATTTTGTATGTATTCATGGCGTTCATCAGCGTTGTTTTTTTAAAATTCAATTGCCGGAACTCTTAACAGACGGCAATCCATTGCCCTCGGGAAGCGCCAGCATGACCTGCAAGGCAAGGTTATTCTCCCACTGGGCCTGTTCCAGGTCAATTTCTTCGACTCGTTTGAGAATCCAGGTATATTCCATGTTGAAAAAGGTCAGGGCGTCAATGTCACTGTTGGCATAGGCCTGCCTGGTTTTCTCGACTATTGTCCGTAATTGGGGTAAATATTTTTTCAATCGTGCCTGCTGCTCGGCAATAATCCCCTGCAGTTCAAGTAATCTGTCCACATCGGTGCGGGCCCGGCTCAGGCGTGCCTGATATTCCAGCTTGAGCTGTTCACGAGTTGCCCGTTCTATGGCAATGGCCCCTCTGC
>JANTGH010000086.1 GCA_024763055.1 Desulfobulbaceae bacterium | reverse complement strand
ATATGTACTTTGATCTTCTTCCTCTGGCCGAGGCAATGGAAGAGAATGGCCGATACCTGGTTTCGATAGTGGTGTATCGCTCGCTGTTGGATTCCATTCTTCGCAGAGGGTATAACAGGAATTATCACCACGGGGTCGATTATCTGGAAAAGCTGGACATCTTGTCATCAAAAATCAATGACTGGCACCGGTTTTCAACCCATGAACAGTATAAACAGGATCTGCACAAGACACATGGCCGCAAGTACAGTTTCTGGGAAAAATATAATAGATAATCCGGAGATAGGACAATGAGTGAATACCAGCACTATGAGTTCCAGGCAGTTGATCGACCCTTGCCGGACGAGGTGCAGCAGGGATTACGCCGGATTTCTTCCCGGGCCCACATCACGCCCACCGGCTTTGTCAATGTATATAATTATGGGGATCTTCATGCTGATCCGAAAAAGCTGCTGGAAAAATACTTTGATGCCTTTTGTTACCTGGCCAACTGGGGTGCCCGTCAACTCATGTTCAGGATCCCGGCCGACCTGATCGATGCAAAATCGCTGCAGGAATATTTAGTTGAAGATGTTTTCAGCCTTCATGCAACGGGTGAATATTTTATCCTTTCTTTTGAGTCGCAGAGCGAGGACTATGAATGGGAAGAGGGGGAAGGCTGGCTTTCTTCAATGATTTCGCTCAGAGAAGTGCTTATTCGTGGTGATTTTCGTTGTTTGTACCTTGCCTGGCTGTTTGGTGTCCAGAATGAATGGGTGGAACTTGACGCAATTGAACCGCCGGTTCCGGACGGACTTGGAGAACTGAGTGGCGCCCTGTCCACTTTTGTTCGTTTCATGCGGATTGACCCGGACCTGGTAACGGTTGCCGCAAGGTCCAGTGAAGGGAAAATGGAATCCGGGAAGGAGGAAGACCTTGCTCGATGGATTCATGAACTGAATGCGACGGAAAAAGACGACTTCCTTTGTCGCATTATTGCCGGTAATGAACCGCACCTGGGCAACCGGTTGTATCAACAATTTCTCAAATCACGAGCTCGCAAAAACCCTGCATCGACATCTCAGGAACGGCGCACTGCAGGAGAACTGCTTGAGCAGATGGATTCCTGTGCCAAGGAGCGACAAAAACGGGAAGCAGAAGAGCATGCGCGCAGGCAGGCTATCTTGAAAGAGAAGAAGGCTCGTGAAAGAAAAAAATATCTTGCCGGTCTTGCCGGAAAGGAGGATGATCTCTGGAGTCAGGTAAACACCCTGATTGCCGGGAAACGACAGGCAGATTATGATCAGGCTGTGCAACTTCTCCTGGATCTCAAGGAGCTGGTAAAGAGTAAGAGTGACAGGGTATTGTTTCGCGAAAGACTGGACAACCTCAGCCGGGAACACCGGAGAAAATCCAGCCTGATCAAACGGCTGAAAAATGCCGGGTTCAGGGTATGAAGAGAAGATGCACTGGAGCATTGAAAATAAAATGACATGTCATCTTGAGAAAATCTGTACAAACTGCCATGCTTTTCGTCCTCTTTCCTGTGAGCAGGGAGAAGAAAAGGGGATATGTCTTATGGATCCGATCTTTGAAACGTTTCTTGATGAAATTGTAGAAAAGGACAATTTCGAGGGATGTCAGGAGTTGGTACGGAAAAAAATATTCTCAGGAGAGCAGGAGGCCTGCAGCCTTTTTGATCCGATTGATTTCCCTGAAGATGATCCGGAGATGCTTGACCTTGTGGAGGAATTTGATGGGGTGTCGGTACAGCAAACCCAGTATTATGGTTCGGTAGAGACGGGTTATTCTTTTCAGGATCATTCTTTTACCTGGTTGTTGGAGCATGATGGACGCCTGCAGAAATTACGTGCCGAATACAGCGATCGGTCGAGAGAAGAGCGACGCATGGCCGTTGATATGGAATATCATTCCTCGCCCGCGGTCCAGATGTTTCGGAAGCTCGTCGGAGAAAACGCCCCGCCGGATGAGTTGCCAGGCGAGGTCGTTGCCCTGGCGATTGATCCCGGTTATGCACCCGCTCTTCTAACCGTGGGCACCCATGAGATTCTCCTGGGACGGGTTGACGAGGGCATGTCTCTCCTGCTCTCATTGGTTGATCTGCCCAGCGATACGGAAGACCTGCGCATCATCATTGATAAAGCCGGCAGGTTTCTTCTTGACCGACAGGACTCTTCCAGGGCTTTGGAACTGTATGAAAAGGCGGCGAAAATATATCCGGATGAGCTGCTGTTTCAGGAAGGGATTGCGGCCTGCTTTCCAAGGGAAAAGAAATAGCTTTGTCTATTAATACAGGAATCCCAGGAGATACAAGGGGATCCTTTGTTCCGTACCGATCAGAAGGTCATCCAGGAGTAGGAACGAATTCTTTTTCTCTCTGATCTGTTTTGTACTTTTATTCCTTCCGCCGATTTCAAACAGGAAGTTCCGACATTGAAGGTCTCCAATTTTTGAATAGGCCGGTTTCAGGTTACTGTTTTCCAGACAGGTCAGGGCAAAGAGTTCTCGAACAGCCCCTTTGTCCATACCTTTGCCAAGTTCATGCTCCATGGCATAAAACAGGTTCGTGTTGTTTAAGAAAACCTTTTCCGTGTTCCGCATCAGCGCATGTCCGGTTTTGTCAATGAGCAGAAATCGAAGCAGCCCGCTGTCACGGAGCATTTCGAGGTACCTTGTCACATCACTGTGATCTTTCTTTAAGCTCTTGGCGATCTTGTTGACATTGATTGATGACGGGGAGGATGAATAAATAAAATTCAGGATCTTTTTAAACACGGGAATGGTACTGGATTTAATGCTGTAATAGGAGGGAATGTCAATATAAATGGATTTTTCAATAATTCCGATCAATGCCTGGTAGATGTCATCATGATTATTATAGGTATTGAAAAGAGGATAGTAGCCGATCTGCAGGTATTCATTGAACCAGCCGATCAGTTTTGGAGTTGATGCCAGCTCAGTGGCAATATTCATCCCGTTTTCGACAATCTCATCTAACGAAATAATCGAAAATTTCTGTTCTGTTTGTATCTCTAAAAATTCTCGGAAGGACATTCCCGGCATATGTTTCAGAATTGCCCGGCGGGATAAATCATATTTTTCTCTGATGAGGTCAATGCTGGAACTTCCTGAAAATATGATTTTCAGTTTTTTGTACTTATCAAAAATATTTTTTAATTCCTGGCCCCAGTTTGGATATTTGTGAATTTCGTCAATACATAACAGTCGGCCATCGTAGCGATCAATAAATTCCCTTGCCACCTCCAGCAACTTGTTCTCGCTGAAATAGAGATCATCGGCGCTGACGTAAAGCGCCTGTGGATTATTAAAATAGTTTTTCTTGAGATAGGTCAGGATATATGTGGTCTTGCCAATCCCTCGCGGTCCGACAATTCCGATAATCCGATGGTCACTTTCCAGGGATTGGTATATATTCCTTTGGTAAACTTCACCAAGGTCGTTTAACAGTCGCCGATAATCTTCGATCAAAATGTCCATGGTTGGATCCTGCTACAAAGAATTTGATTATAACCAAATTATAGCATCGTTAGTTTTGGATGCAACCAAAAAAATAAAGCGATATCGACGGATTAGTTGCGCCCAAAATTACGCCTAATTACGCTAATATGCTGATATTGCAATAATTAGACAGGATTCCTAATCCTGGTGCCGCGTGTTCGAATCACGCCGGGAGCACCATTTTTTTCAATAAATTAGCAAGTTATTTGGAGTGCCGAATTTTTTATTTTTAGCTGTTTTTCTTGCTTTTCATGCTCACTGTTCCAAGAGTTTCCCAAAAATATTCAAAGTGTTTCAAGGTGATTTATGTGCTCCATTCATTTTGGGTTGTCCCATATTTGTCTCATGCGTGAGTAGGGGTAAGGATAGCTTCTATTGAGAAGGAACATCTTCTGCTACGCGCAGGCGCACCTCTTAAGAGAGATATTTTATATTCTCTCTCGTTCTTTTTTTGATTTTTTCTTTTCTTCATCATCGGAAAAAGGTCTGTTGTGCTGCCGAATCAATCCATATTCCGATATTTTTTGTTTACGAGGCCTTTTTCAAGGGTTTGCTTGTTTTGCTATTGAGTCAGGTGTTGGTGGTCTCGAATGTCCATGATGGCCGACAGGGATATCAGGGCTTTTGTGGCTTGGTCCACGAGGAATTATAAAGGGTGAAAATGGGCTCGTAATGGCGACCTGAGATGTTGGTTCTGGAAAACAATAATAGGATCAAAATATTGAAATTTCGTTAATAATCGTTTAATCTGTAAGAATAGATTAAAAAATAATGAGGAGCATGAAATGGAATCCGTTGATGAAGCGGACTGCATATTTCTTGAAAATCCTTGCGAGAGAGTCATTTCCAGGGAGACAGGTAATTGGCGGCAAGAATATGGGAACATGTCGATGCTGGCTCTGGTCGCAGAACAGGACAAGGAATCTATCCGTCTGCTGCAAAAATTATGTGCCGTCAATGAGGTGACGCTTTACGGCGCCATGTTTCCGGGCCTGATTGAAAATGGACACATCATTGAGCGGGGAATGTGCCTGTTGCCGTTACCAGAGGCTACCCGGGGGTATCTTTCAGATCCTCTGGACAGTGAACACGCCGTTGAGCATCTGGTTGCCTGGCTGAATGGGCAGGAGAAGGCGGACGACAGGAAAAAGAAACGGGAAACTTTATTTTTGATTTTTGATGCCATGGTGTCCAATGTAGGCACCATTCTTGAACACATGTATGGAGAGCTTGGCGATCAGTATGCCTATGCAGGAGTGAATGCGGGCAGCAACACCTTGACGCCTCAACCGTGTCTGGTTGAAAATGATCAATTTGCAGGGGGTCGGGTGTTGGCTCTGCTCCTGCCTATTTCCGATGGCGGCATACTTGAGCATGGCTATTGTGAACTTGATGAAAACGTCCTGGCTGCCGCCAGCGACGGCAATCTGATCCGTACGATTAACTGGCGACCGGCATTGTCGGAATACCGGAAACTGGTTCAAAAACATTTCGGCATTGAAATCACCAGGGATAATTTTTACGACTATGCCGTGCATTATCCCTTTGGTATTCTCCGGGCCAATGGTGAACTCCTGGTCAGGATTCCAACGGAATTCACCAGCGAAGGGGGGATCTATTGTATTGGAGAGGTGCCTCCGAATTCAATTCTTCAGGTACTGGATGCACCCGCTGAAAGCCTGCTGGATGGCGCGCAACGACTTGCCGACAGTATACGAGCGCTCCGCTGGACTAAAACGTTGATTTTTTATTGTACTGCTCGCTTCATGCACCTTGGCGATCAGGGCAGCGCCAACGAGCTGGAGGTTCTGGAAAAGGTGACCGGTCCCTGTCACGGTGCCTTGTCTCTTGGTGAAATAGGCACCACCGGCAAGGATCAATATCCATTATTTCACAACGCCACCATCGTCGCCCTTCGGTACGCTCCATGAAAGCAGAACAACTCTATCCTGTTTTTTATGATCTCAGTGCAGCCATTGGCGCCGAGGTCAGTGAAAAGCCGCTCATGAAACGGGTTATGCAGCGTCTCATGTTTCATACCGGACTGCCCGTTTCCCTATGGCTTGGTTGTGAGGAGGATCACTGGTCTATCCGCATGGCAGTCGGCCTGCACGTCCGGCACCAGCAACTCGGAGAGAAATGGCCCGACAATTTTTCGTCATGCTGGCTCACGGACGAGAAGAAACTTCGGCGCCTGGGGGTTGGTGATGACTGGCGCAGCGCCCTGGTGTTACGGGTAGATGATGAAAATCTGATTCTACTGCTCTCCAGGCGTGCCCCCGACACCACGCTGCCGTGGACGGAGGCTTTGAGTCCGGTGATGGGCAATCTGCACAGGTCCCTGTATCTTTGCCGGATCAATGATGAGCGTACACGCATATTGACCAGCGAAATTGTGCAGCGATCTCGTGAGCTGCATAGCAGTAAAAAACGTTTTTTTGCCCTGGTCCAGCAGGCGCCCATCAGTATCCAGATTTTTAATATCGATGGCACCTGTCTGCTGGTGAATCCGGCCTGGGAAAAACTATGGCAGTCACGTTTCAGTGATCTTGCCGACTACAATGTATTGCATGACAAGCAGCTAAAAAATAGTGGCCGAATGCAGGCGGTCCGGCGGGCCTTTGCCGGAGAACAGGTTTATATCGATGCCCATCCCTATACGGTTCAGGCTGATGATGCTGATCGACCGGAGCGGTCATTATGGTTACGGGCCAATCTCTTTCCGTTGAGAGATGATACCGGTGCGGTCACGCATGTTGTGGCAATTCATGAGGATATTACCCGGTGGAAGGAGGCGGATGATCGTCTGAAGAAATCCGAACAACGCTATCGACGGCTGATTGAAGTCATACCCGATGGCGTGGGACTCTGTCGTGATGGTCGCTGGATGATGGTAAATCCCGCCATGGCGCAGGCATTTGGTGCTGATTCAGTTGATGAGTTAATTGGTTCTCCTGTTCAAGAGCATGTCCATCCGGAAGATCGCATTAAAATGGTTGATCCCTGTTATGAATCAGAAGCGATCAAAAACGAAACATCCGCCCTGATACGGCTGGTGCGCATGGACGGCAGTGAATTCCTGGGGGAGACCCAGTCCCTGTTGATAGAAGATGTTGATGGCGGCCCTGTGGTGATGCTGATTATCCGGGACGTGAGCGAGCGTGTTGCCGCAGAGCGGGAAAACAGCCTGTTGAGAGCAGCCATAGAGCAGAGTACCGAGCCGACGATGGTCCTTGACGCAGACGGTTTTGTTCTTCTTGCCAATCCGGCCTCGACACGGCTGCATGGGATTGAAACCGGAAATGTCAAAGGCCTCCAGATTGCAGAGTTGCGTGGTGGCAGACAGTGGGATGCCCTCTACTCGGAAATACGTTCAACTATTATGCGGGGTGAGGCCTGGCACGGAGAGGTTATTCTTAAAAAGAACAGGAAAAAGCCGTTGGTGGCACGGCGTATTTCCCCTGTATTTGACAGTGAGGGAGCTACCCGCTGGCAGATTGTTGTTGACAGGGATATTTCCGAAGAAAGAAGGCGGCAGGAAAAGATGGCCCATGTGCAGCGTCTTGAATCGCTTGGGGTGCTTGCCGGAGGTATTGCCCATGATTTCAATAACCTGCTTGGAATTATAATGGGGAACGTATCGCTGGCCCGAAGCACCATTACCTCCAGTGATCCTATAGCAAGCAGTTTGAAAAATATCGAAGAGACAAGTCATCGTGCCGCCCATCTCTGTAATCAGATGCTGGCCTATTCCGGCAAGGGAAAATTTGTTGTTCAGCCCATCAATCTTTCCGAGTTGGTTGAAGAGACAACCCCTTTACTGGAGATATCAATCAGTAAAAAAGTTGCCATGCGCTATGAGTTAACTCCCTTGTTGCCATCGGTTAAAGTTGATACGGCCCAGTTGCAGCAGGTTATCATGAATTTGGTCATCAACGCCAACGAGGCCATCGGCGAGCAGAACGGCACCATTGTTATTGCCACGGGCCAGGTGGATGCTGATGTGGACTATCTTCGTTCAAGCTATGTTGAGGAAGAAATTCTCAAACCTGGTCCCTATGTCTGGCTTGAGGTCTCAGACACGGGCTGCGGTATGGACAGTATGGTACGCGAGCGCTTATTTGAACCGTTTTTTACCACCAAATTTACCGGACGTGGACTTGGCATGAGCGCTATCCTCGGCATTATTCGCGGTCATAAGGGCACTATCAAGGTATATTCGGAGTTGGGAAAGGGGACGACCATAAAAGTCCTGTTTCCGGCCGTCGGCGGCCTGACGCCTGTCAGTTTAACGGCAATGTCCGATTCTGCTGAGCAAACAGTACAGGCAAGCGGTACTATCCTGGTCGTTGATGATGAAGAAATGCTGCGTAATGTTGCCGCCGCCATGTTAAAATCGGGTGGATATGAGGTAATCCTGGCGGAAGACGGCGTTGATGCCATTGCCAAGTTGGAAAAGTATAAGGATACAATTGACTGCGTTCTGCTGGATATGAAAATGCCGCGCATGGGGGGTGAGGAAGCCTTTACCGAGATGCGGCGTATCAAGCCGGAGATAAAGGTGCTTTTATCATCGGGCTATAATGAACAGACGGCAACCAATCGCTTTGCAGGCAAGGGGCTTGCCGGATTCGTGCAAAAGCCGTATACCCTGAAAAAAATACTGGCAAAGATTGCGGAAACCATGGCCGGTTGAATGGCCCTGGGTAAGGTTACATTTCCTGTTTCGTATCGTCCAACTGATAACTGCCTGTTGTATGTTCGATGCCGGCCAGGGAAGTAAGATAGCTGTAATAGGTCACGACAAGGTCACTTCGCGCCTTGGTCAGGCTGAATTGAGCATCATTGTATTCAACAACATTATATGTGCCTGATTGGTATCTTTTATCAGCAAGCGTTAAGTTTTCTTTGGCAAGATTCAGAGTCTGCAAGGCGATGTGAACACTTTCTCTATTCTGCTCTGCGTTCAGATAATTCTCCGTCACTTCCCGTACAACCAGCAGATACAAATCACGTAATTGCGCCTTGTTTTCAAGCACTCCTCCCCTGGCCTCGGCAACAGCGCCCCGGGTGTGGAGCCCGGAAAACAACTCCCACTTTAAAGCGATCCCCGCTTCCCAGTTGTCCTTATAAAGTGATATATCGGTATCGTAATTTTCATATCTGGCCTCGGCGTTTATCGTTGGCCAGTAATCGCCTTTGACCTGTTGAAGATTGGCCATGGCTGCTTCCGTCAAATGTTTGAGTCGCAGAATATCCGGTCGCTGTTTTATGGCCTGAGTAATCAGATTATCCAGGTTGTCGGCAACAGGCGGCATGCCGGCCAGGATATTGTCAAGATTGACATTATCTCCGGCCACGATGTATTTGCCCCGGTATGGATGTATACCCAGTATCTGTTCCAGGGCGACTCTCGCTGTTTTTAATGCATATTTTGCCTGAACCAGATTCATGTCGGCCTTTGAGAGTTCGACATCAGCGTTGATTACGTCAATTCTTGAGCGCATTCCCGCATGATAGTAGGCTGCTGCCTGATTGCGATGCTTGGTAAGTATTTTTACCGATTCTTCAGCAACATCAACAAGGCGTTTTTTCTCCAGAACGTCAAAGTACGCCTTCTTGACCTGAAAGATAACATCTTGAATTTGTCGTTTCAGGTGAACATCCGCCGCCTTCAGGTTAAACTTCCCGACATCAATGGCTCCTGTTGTTTTGCCGAAGTCATAGAGCAGTTGGGACAGAGAGACGGCCCCGTGTACCACATCATCTTCTTCGGATTCATCGGCAACGGCTGCCTGCTCGTCCGTAAGGTTTTGCGAGTCACCATAATTAACCGATGAAAATGAGTCCTCCCGGTGTGTGTAGTTGTAATTTCCCTCAACAGAGAGATGGGGCAGATATCCTGACTTCGCCTGGGTGAGTCTTCCGCGACTCTGTGCCAGCTTTTGCCTGACCACCTCTAACGATTGATTGTTTTCCAGAGCGATATTTATAAGATCCCTCTGGCTGAGTTTTACTTTGTCATCCGGAAGTTCCTGCTGAATATCGGACTCGACAAGATTGTTGATACGGATTACAAAGCCGTTTTCAGCAGCCCTTGAAAACCCCGGCAGAACCATGCCGGTGATGATGATGACCGAAAAGATGCGAGAGAGAAAATTCAGCATATTTATTCAAGAAAATATGGAAAAATTTATTTATATTAAATTAGCAACCTATCAGATTTTTTGCTGAAAAATCAAGGACAGATTATCCTGTGATACATAAAACTTCAAAAAACAGCATGTTTGGACCAAAATTGCCGGGCATAATAATGATGTTGAAAATCTACTGCTCAGGCAGGGCGAGCCCCTGGCCGTCGAGGGAATTTATCACAAAAAGAAAGGCGACAACCAAAGACGAACGGCCACCAGGAGGTACGATACATTATCAAGCGAAAAACAAATCCATAACCGCTCCGGTTTCCACTTCAATTTTTCCATGTAACGCTGTGCAATCTTCCGGAGAGAGACCGGTAACAGTCCAAGCGGAGTTCTGGACCGTTAATGATCCTTCGTTGAACACCCCGTTTTCTTCTGCCTGGGTCAGCACTGAACCAAGATGAACAAGCGCTGTTTCAAGAGGATATTTTTCAGCCTTTTCCGGCTCCACATGGAACATGGTTATTAGCCACAGGCTTTCAGGCAATGACCATGTCCGCAGGACTTCAGCACCAACCTTCGCATAGTCAAAGCCTATAAGCGTCCGTTCTATTGTATGCAGGGGCTCTCCCGCTTCCCTGGCTGCAAGGAGGGCCTGCTCCGATAAATCGGGGATTGCCTGATACATAAAAAGATGGCCGATATCTCGAAGGAGCCCGGCGACAAACAGCCGCTCCTTATCACAGCCGGCGACAAGGCTGGCCAGCATACGTGAGGTAACCGCACAATAGACACTGCTTTGCCAGAACTTCCGCATGTCCATGAGATCAGGGGATAACCCCTTGAATACCTGTGCGACGGAAGTGGCCAGTACAAGATCATGAACCTGCTGGGTGCCTAACAGGGTTATTGCCCGACTAATCGTTTCAACTTTTCCTTTAAACCCATAAAAAGAACTGTTGACCATGCGTAACAGACGAAGTGTTGTTGCCGGATCCTGACTAATCACCACTGCAACCTCAGCCATGGTAAAATCCGGATCGTCAAGAATATTTTTCAGGCGGAGATAGACATCGGGCAGAGAAACAAGCCTTGCCGCTTCCATGACATTTCTCAAAATGCTATCCATTATCCTTTTCTCTCAAATTGTATTGATAGGGTCACGGGAAAAAATAATTACCCCATCCTGCTTGTCTTTTGCTCCATCTTCTGCGTTGCGAAAAGGGTTACATATCATCAATATGTACCCCTCTTCACGTCTTGAACCTGAAGAAAAATTCGGCTTATTGCGGGATACTTATTTTTTCACTATCTCTCACGCTGCTTTATTTTTCTTCCAGGATGAAATTTGAGGTCTGATTCCAGCATGAAACAGTTGAGTAGCCTCATTTTCTATAACCGGTTTACTGAAGAGAAATCCCTGCATTTCATCGCATCCGTATTGAAGGAGCAGATTGACCTGTGCCTCCTCCTCGACGCCCTCGGCGGTAACTTTCAATCCCATGCCATGGGCCATGCTGATTATTGATTGTACCAGGGTCGCATCCCTTGTATTGGTTTCGATGTCCGCCACAAAAGAACGATCTATTTTTATATGGGTTAAGGGAAAATTTTTCAAATAACCAAGAGAGGAGTATCCGGTTCCGAAATCGTCCAGAGCGACACTTACGCCTGACTCACGAATTTCTCTCAAAATTTCTATGGAATTATGCATGTTTTCCATCATGGCGGTTTCGGTAACCTCGACCACAAGATGTTTTGGATCAAGTTGATTTTTATCCAAAATTTCCTTAATATGGGAGGCAAGATTTTGTTGGCGAAACTGTCTTGCTGAAAAATTTACAGCAACACTGCAATCTGTAATGCCCATGTCAAGCCAGCTGCGGACCTGCCTGCAGGCTGTAACAAGCACCCAGTCACCTATGGTGTTGATAAGCCCGGAATATTCTGCAACAGCTATAAATTCATACGGCGGCACAAGACCGGTCTCAGGATCCTGCCATCGAATTAATGCCTCGACACCATTTATAGTACCTGTCCGTGCGTCTATTTTTGGTTGATAATGCAGGAGAAATTCATCGTTTTGAATCGCCGTATGCAGTTTGCTCTCTATTTGCAGATGTTTGATCGAAACTTTATGAATACTCTCCGAATAAAAATAGTAATGGTTGTTGCCTAATTTCTTTTGGGCATGGCTCTTGGCGGCCGCCGCATTCTTTACCAGCTCTTCCGGAGATTCTCCATCATTGGGATAGATGGAAATGCCCATGTTTGTTGCTGTATAAATTTCATTTCCATCTATATAAAGTGCATTTTCAAATGCATTCAGGATACGCTTTGCAATCCAGGTGATGGCATCCACCTCTTCCAGATCGGTAAGCAGAATGCCGAACTCATCCTGGCCGAGACGTGAGACTGTCGGGGTTAAAGAGGAAGAAGGCAACATCGCTACAGTATCCATACCTCTAAGAGTTTCGGTCAAACGTTTGCTGATTTCTTTAAACAACCGATCGCCTGCACTGTGTCCAAGGGTTTCATTCACACGTTGCACGGCATCAACAGACAATGACAGTACAGCGACGATACTCTCATACCGTCGCCCTCGCGTCAGCGCCTGCAGTACACGATCATAAAAGAGCGTTCTGGTCGGCAGTCCGGTAAGTACATCATAGGCTGTATAGTGTTTTAACTGTTGAGAGCGTTTTTCCGCCAGCACCTCAAGCTCTTGTAAACGAACGGTTAATCGATTGACTTCATCCTTACTTTCTCCAGTACTAAATTCCCGCGCAGACTGAAGAGAGAGATTTTCCTGTTCAGTTGCCTCTTCGCTTGTTTTTGATGCAACCTTTCCTTTTATGTTTTCGGAAGCAAAATCCGCAACCTCATCATCCTCCCAGCAGACAACACGATTTCTGCCGCTTTCTTTGGCAATATAGAGCGCCTTATCGGCCTGGTTCGTCAATTCGCCGGGATCAGGGGCATTTGATTGCAAAGAAGAAACACCAAAACTCATGGTAACCTGAACACCGGATGAAGAATCCGTCTTCACGGCCTGACGGATACGATTGGAGATATCGGCTGCCCGTCTGAGGTCAATGCCCGGAAGAACAATACAAAATTCTTCCCCACCATAGCGGCCGACCAAATCGTCTTCACGGCAGTTTTTCTGCAGAAGGCCGGCAATCATTTTGATCACCTTATCGCCGGTAGCGTGTCCATAGCGATCATTGACCGATTTGAAGTGATCTATGTCGCACATAATGCAGGATAGTTCATTGTTATCCTGTTGCGCTTGCGTAAATACCAGATCGAATTCACGATGTAATGCTCTTCTGTTCAAAAGAAGCGTTAGCGGATCATGGGAAGCAAGAAATGCCAGCTCCAGATTTTTTGTCTGTACCTCTTCCGTGGTCAGCTGAAGCTTATTAACGACCTGGTTGAGTTCCAGATTTTTCTTTTCCAGCTCCGTAATGTCGTCAAAAGTTACAAGAACTCCACGAGCAGCGCCTTTGCCGTCAAGGATCGGCGCCGCATTGACAATAAATGCTGCTGCAGCTTCGGTATGCCGCTCCATTAGCAAACGAGCACCGGTAATACTTTTTTCACCTTGCAATACCCGCATCCAGGGCAGTTGTTTTCTGATATGTGGAGATTTACAGCCTTGCCAGCCGAGCTCGGATCCCTTGAAACCGATGAGTTGCGATGGAGACCTGCCGACAATCTCGGCAAAGGAAGCATTTGCAAGGACGATCTGTTCTTTCTCATCGAGAATCAAAACACCTTCTTTCAAGACATCAAACGCGGCCCTGACTCGGCCGGGAATAACAGCTGACGGATCAAGCTCACGCAGGGTTCTTTTTATCAGTAAAAAATAACCGGCAAACCCTGTGCAGGCGACAAAAAGAATCAAACTGAGATACGAATTTTTAAAACCGTGGGCTATAGTATTCTTCCAGAGGGGAGAAAAACTGACCTCAACCGTTGCCCAACGCTTCTGATCGTTGAATATGGGAATTTGTACATTCGTCGTGGTCGAACGGCCATCAGGCGAGGGCTGCCAGTAGGCCAGATGATTTCCTGCCTCAGCCAGCAGGTCTCCTTCGGCATTACGTATAGCCGCAGACTTGATGTCATTATCCCTTTCGACGATGGACCGCAGCGTTTCTTTGATCAGGGGAAGATCTCCACGTTGCGCCGCAACAGAAAACTGTACGGCCAGGGCTTCAGAGAGAATTTTTCTTGAATCCAGGATCGCCCTGGTCCGATCAGGTGCCAAGCCAATTAATTGACCAAGCAAAAGCAGGCTGAGAGTCAAAGCAACCAGGCCTATACTGATCCGTACCGCAGGACTAAGACGCATTATTGATTTTCCTTGCCGACAAACATGCTCTCCGCATTTTGATCAATTGCTGCAGTTGATGGATGTGCATTTTCATCTGCGGTTTCTTCGTTCTTTTTCTGTTTTTTCTTCGGTACTCCCAGAATTGCAATCGGATCAAAACTCTTCCAGAGAGGGACGGTTGCCAGGAAGCTCGACATCAGGGAACCGGCGCGTAACAGATAACTCGCCGCGCCGACAGCAAAAGAGGCGGACATGCCGCTGGCTATATAGACCACGATTTTATGTTCATTTTTCGATTGCTCAAAAGCCTGATCCATATCGCGATGCATACCGTCAAGTTGAGTGCGCAGGACATCACTTTTCACTTCAAAATCTGCTGGATTAAATGAGTCTGAATAGATCGGCGCAGCAGAAACAGGAGGGGCAATGAAATCCAAAGTTTTTTGTGTTGCCTGCTTGACGACTTTACGTATTGCACCGCTCGTATTTACCTTGTTGTGTCGTCTGGAATTATTATCAGATTCCTTTGTTTGAGAGGTTAATGGGAGATATGGTTGCTCTTCTGATGTTACCAAGGTGTCATGTTCGTTTGAAATATCAACATATTCACCGGAATCCTCCGGGTTGACAGGCACTATGGTTTCATCTTCGCTCTGCGTTTCATCACCAGCAGATTGTTGATTTTCAGGGGTATTGTTTTCAAGATCAGTTACCTGCACACCGGGAATATCATCTGATCTGTTATCCTCATTCCCTGAATTTTGCACTTCCTGATCATCTGGAGATAGAACTAAAATGGTTTCCTCATCGTCGCCTTTATTCGTATTGTCGGTATTTTCATTTTCATTGTCAACAGTTGAATCTGCTTCGCTGCCATCGGAGGGTTCGGTATCGTCCTCATTGACGGTGTCACCTGTCACCGATGCTTCTTCAGCGCCGGTGATGGTTACAGAGATCTGCTGGGTGGAACCATCCGTTGCAGTGTAGGTAATGGTATCGTTGACTGTATCACCAGCATCCAAATCCTGAACAGCGGCTTGATTCAGTGTGTATGTCCATGTGCCGGAGATGAGAACGAAACTCCCGTAACTGTTGTCTCCGGTGGTGCTTGCCAGGTTGTTGAAGACAGGACTGTCATCAGCATCAACATCGGAAATGGCTATGGTTCCAGTGGCAGTTACGGCTGCATCACCGATATTGCCTTCGGTGACGGCTCCGGTAACCGTGCCCGTGATAACAGAGGCATCTTCCGCGCCGGTGACGGTAATGGTGACGGTAGCGGTATCGGTTTCCCCGTTGCCATCATCGACTGTATAGCTGAAGGTATCAGTTGTAGTTTCTCCGACGGCGAGATAATCGTAGGCGTTGCCCGGATCGTAACTAACATCTGCGCCAGAATTTGTGATCTGTATCGTACCGTTGGTCCCTGTCGTATCAATGGCGGAAACGGTAAGGGTATCATTGGTGTCGAGATCGGTGTCGTTAGCCAGGACATCGATGGTGATGGCAGCGTTTTCAGTGGTTGCGACGGTGTCGGCCGCTGCCACCGGGGCGTCATTGGTGTTGGCCACGATAATAGTAAAACTCTGGGTATCCGTCAGGCTGCCGTCGCTGACCTGGAGACTCACATTATGATCTCCAACATCCGCATTGGTCGGAGTTCCGGTCAAGGTGGCGGTGCCATCACCGTTGTCGGTCAGGGTCAACCAGGAAGGCAGGGTTATGTCGGTAATGGTCAGAGTTGCCCCGGCATCCGGATCACTCGTCGTGATGGTGTAGCTGTAGGCGGTATCCTCGGTGGCTGCGGTCACTGCAGTTGAATCAATGGTCGGTGCTTCACTGACATTGGTGACATCGATGGTCACAGCTGCGGTGTCGCTGTTCGTGCCGTCAGAAGCCTGGACAGTCAACACGTATTGTGGCGTGGTCTCGTAGTCTAAATTGCTATTGTTCGATACCGTGATTTCGCCAGTGGCCGCGTTGATAGCAAAGATATTATCACCATTACCAGCCGTAATCGAATACGTCAGTGCTTCACCATCCAGATCGGTATCATTTCCAGTGTTGGCTTCATTGATGTTGGTAACTGATGTTGTATTGGCCGCAT
>JANTGH010000085.1 GCA_024763055.1 Desulfobulbaceae bacterium | reverse complement strand
TCGATATGTGCGGCTTTTCTGATGCTGGCTTTCACGATAGTCCTGATTTGGTTTGACATTACTGCCTCCTTGTAAGTTATTGTTTTTCTTACAAAAAGACAAAAATTGCTAACTTATTGAAATGTCAAGGAAAATTTGATTTTTTACCGATATTTTTCACAATATTTACGAAACATATTTTAATTGATGACGCTATTGCGGCGTTTAAGCCGTATTCGGGAATTGCTGCATAATTTTAGGGTAATATTGAGAATT
This sequence comes from Desulfobulbaceae bacterium, assembly GCA_024763055.1. GTDB lineage: Bacteria > Desulfobacterota > Desulfobulbia > Desulfobulbales > Desulfobulbaceae > DRLX01. Next base: position 15,906 of record JANTGH010000085.1, on the reverse strand, counting down.
TCACTAATCGGTTATTACAACCGGAAGGAATACAAACTTCACCCTTGTAGGTATAAACACCAAGCGTGGCTTTAAAGGGTATTTTCTGTAAAAAATGGGTTGTATGGTATCCCTCTCCGACCTGATCCTGTTTTATCTTTGGATAGTTGGGCAAAATCTTACCATCAAAAAATAAGCTTCGGGTTTCGGTGATATTTGTTTGACTTTTATTTGCTGGATCAATTTCGTAACTCATAACAAGCGTTACAACATCCCCCCGCCTAACCTGATCAGGTTCAACCTGTACAACCAACCTGGAAATACTGGGACCAGAAACCCTCATATCGGTATCTTTTTCAGCGAACGACACGGGCGTCAATTGAGGTTGCTTTGGTGGTTCCACCAGTGTTGTGTTGATTGTTGCATTCGAGTCGATAAATTTAATTGTTTGTTGAGAAAGCTGCCTTTCAATCCAGGCCGTCGTCGTTTTTTCATCAGTCATATGCTCATAAAATTCACTTCCCCAGTGTTCTATGTTGGGTGTTAAAATCTGAATATATCCTTCATTACCTTGTTTGGTGATAAATTTTAAGACTAGACGATAGCTCCAAAGTGGCCTAACATCAACAAATTTAGCCTCATCTCCTCCTCGTGCGACCAATTTTCCAAGTTTTTGACTATTTTTTTCAGTATGGGACGTTCGATTGTACATCGTGGCGTACATATTATTCATGGCCTTTCCCTGATAGACGACCATGCCGTCATGCCAGTTAGTACGAAATATAAAATCTCTCCCGACAAAGGCGTTTCTGAGTTGTTCAACATGTCCGTCAGAAAGCTTAACATATGCTTGACTACAGCCATTGAGCAGTAATAAGCTAACAGAGACAAGAATGAAGACAACAGCTTTACACTGCTGTCTCAACGTTTGGCAAATTAAATGAAACATAGTAAGCTGATGTTGATAACCGATAAGAAGTTGCTTTTTGAGGATTACTAAAAATACTCACCCAAGCTCCGCCATATGGATTTCAAAACATTCATGATACATCCAATGACCAAGATTTACAAGATCCCCCTGGAGAGGAGAGGGCCCATCAGGATGCTGCTCCTGCCTTCACAACCTCGAATTCGCCATATATCCAGATATGAACCTTATTTTTCAAGAGCACAGATTCATCCGCAGCCATTACAGTAACTGCACATCGATTACATTAGCCTTGATGAAGAAGAAGTTTCTGGGCATCGATATCAGCTGGATGTAGACCAAGCACCTCGCTTATCCTCATGCTTCCTCAAGCCATAAGTTCCAGCATCCGGCGATTAGCAAATTCAGGGGAAAGTTTACTTAATTTCGGTGTTAATATTGCCAAATTGAAGCTGTGATAATCTTGTTAATGTCCCGACTTGATCTTACTACTGTTGCCACTAAGGGCGGGGAGCCCCCCGCCCAATGAGATAAAATTATCCGTAAAGCGTTTCGATCCACCTGATGGCCTCAGTATCATTGACTTTTCCAAGATATCGCTGTGTGGTTGATAAGTCTGCATGCCTCAGGATAACCTTGCTGACAATTTCGATGGGAGTTCCAGACCTTGAAGCATAGGTGGCGGCATGCCGCCTCAGATCATGAGGCCGCAATTCAATGTTTACGAGTTTCCCTGCTTTTTTGACCATTGACCAGGCTGCGACATACGATATTGGAAAAATCCGATCATCCATACCGATATCATTGCTGTTCACGTAGCCGTTTAACCTTATCAATAATTTTCGTGGAACATAAACTATCTCTCCAGTCCGTCCACTTTTTGGATTTTTAATGGCCAGGTTTCTCTCTTGGATATCGCATGACCTGAGGTTGAGAACTTCACCGATCCTCATACCGCCTCTTGCCATGAGTTCCAGTATAAGCCTGTTCCGAGTATTCATGGTTCGAAAGATGATTTCGTCGACTGTCTCTTTATCGACAATTTGCCATTGAATAGGTTGAGGACGTTTAAATATCTTCTTGATTACTGCTGAGTTGCAGGGATTAGTCAATGCCGGCAAGGCAGTATTAATGCTGAAGTTGTAGAATGCTGCGAGTACCGAATACCGATTTCTTTTTGTTGCCTGTTTATTGTCTTTGGTCAGAGCCATCAGGAAGGCCAGTACCTCTTCCTGGGAGATACTTGCTAAATCACGTTTGCCGAATTGAGCAGCAAAACGTAAGAGAACGAACTCACAAGTCTTAACAGTATTTTTTTTTGGAATTTGCCCTGTGGTATTGCAGATGGAAATCGACAGCTTGTGAAACTTTCATAGTACACCTCCTGTTGCGTGGGGTAATAGTGGGAACCGCCTTCGCACTATGATACTATAAAATCAAAGTCAGTGGCAGGAGGGATAGTTGGGCAATCAGGAATAAAGTATAGCCCGCGCTTTTTTTCAAGTGCTGACACTTGCCATAACAAATATACTACAGTAAATTCTCACGAAATGTGGAATACGTCAGATTGGAATTTTGAATTGATCGGGTTTAATTTTGCTTTGACCCTAAATATTTGTTGTTGAGATCTAATTTGTACCTGACCCTTTTTCTTCTTAAGATAAGTTCATGCCGCCTATATGCCGGACATCATCCAGGCAGTAACCAGATTACCCCTGAACTCATCATGGAGCAGGTCAGCAACCCCATTTTTGATGTCATCAGATAATTTTCGACACGTCATCAACGGTTCGCTTGCGCTCATCTCCATATCTCATACCTGACAGGATCTTTGTCCTGCCTTTTCCGTGACGCTCACCACCCTGACTCTTAACCAACGCAGCTCACGGCGGTTTGGCAATTACTTCTGGAAGTCATCACCGGAGGGCCTTCCTCCATCTTTCCTACAGTTACAAGCAAAACCTTCTTGCTCTCGTGGCACACCTGACCCGATTTACTGATAACAATCAGCTGTGGTGTTTCCTACAGTGAAAACGATCCAGAAAACTCCTTAACTCGCAATATGCTTGTCGAGCAGAGTGATAAGGCCCTGTACAGGGCTAAAGAAAATGGAAGGAACAGGGTGGAAATATAAAAAAAGACCTCGCCGGGTATGACGAGGTCTTTTTCCGTAATTTCCGGAAGAAGCTCCAGACAAAGCCCTTCCTGGAAGCGTTTATTTATTCTGATGAGTCACCTCACCCGCCGTTCCCTCCGCCATGGGGTCCTTCTCCGGGATTCGGATCATTGGTATGGCAGACCCGGCAGGTGTCAATGGTGCCGCTGTGTCCCTGCAGGCGTATCGATTGAGCATTGTCTTCCGGATTCACCGTCGGATAGATTGCGTGCTGACTGCCATGGCAGGCCTGGCAGAATACCCCGTGATGTCCGCGAGAAAACCGGTACAGCGTATTTGCAGGTTCACTGTGGGCCGAATCGTGACATTGACCGCACCGGGGCTCATCAATCCAGGGCCTTCGACCGCTATTTGCCAGATCTTTGAGGTTACCATGGCAATTCTGACAGGACTGTCCCTTTTGAAACATGATGCCTCGCAAACATTTGGTCTGCGTTCCCGGATGACAGCGATAACAGGTTCCGGCCATGGTCCCGTCATCAATCTTTTTGTGTTTTCCGTGCATGGCCTTTGACAGGCTCGGCAACCCTGATTTTCCCGGTTTATTCAATGCAGCGGAAGCATGGCAGTTTGCACAGAGTATGGGTCTGTTTGCCATAAGACTTGTCCCCTCTTCCTGATCATGCAGGGTAAGAATATTTTGTTTTACAACCCCTGTTGCAATACCCGGGTTTGCCATACCTCCATCTCCATGACAATTATCACAGCGTATCTCAGTCGATACCGGAGCAACTGTCCGGGTGGAAGCCAGCTCCCTGCCCTGTAAATCAAACACTTTGATTTCTGCAATCTGATAGGGTGACAGAACATTAGGAGAACTGTCACTATGTGGCGTCAGGGGAATTCCTTCAGCGATGAAGGAATCGGGCTCAGCCCGCATGGTTCCTTGCAATCCAAACCCTGCCAGACCTATGTTGCTTTTCAGCGACACGCCGAAAAGCTGACCGGCATAATCCCAGAAATTGGTCTTTGTATCAGAGCGTGTGTTATCAAGAATTCGGTATGTAACGCTGACTCCACTGGTTACGATCTTCGGATTTTTACCGCGCTTGATGACCTGGGCAACAAGGGTGTTAAACGGCGGTAATAAACCAAAATCTTCGAAGCTCTCGTCAATACAGTGCATCCCCAGATCATTCCAGGCAATCACTTCATAATCACCATTTCCCGGCGGCGTGGTGCCGCCACCCGTACCACCGCCGCTCTGCCCATGACCTGCTAAAATAGTCGGTAGTGTTAGGAAAAGAATGTTTTTCGCCCGGACCTCGGTCCCTGTTATACAACAAACAATAAATATACTGATTACAAACACCTGCAACAAAAGATATTTGCTTTTAGAAAAAATTTTCATATGTATTTTCCTCCGAAATAAATGGCAAAGAAAACTACCTACACAAAGAGCTACAACGTGGCACTGCAACAAGCGGACCAACAGGAAGAAAACATGAAAAATATAAAAAAATACTCTATGCAACAGGTTGAATTATCAAAAAAGAACAAACAGAGAGGTTGTTTGAATTTAACTGGCTACTCTGTATAATTTCAGAAGGCTATGAGCCATGAACTTCAAATAGTCCGCGTTGGGGATGCACGGAAACATGCAGTGGTCGCAGCTCAGATACTGCCCGTTTTGTAAAGTGCCTTTAATCAAAAAAACGGACATTAACCAAAGGTATTGGTAATAACCACCTCATCAAGTTGTAATTGACCAGGACGAGGCCAGGGTTCTTTCGTTCCTTTGCCAATTGCCACGAACATGGTTACAATATGATCTTCCGGGAGCTTAATAAGCTCGGCAACTTTATCGAAATCAAAGCCATCCATGGGACAGGAGTCATATCCCATTGATTGTGCTGCCAACATCAAAGTTTGAGCTGCAATTCCGCAGGATCTCATAGCTTCATCCCGTTGCACCTGCTCTTTGCCCCGATAATACTCATCAATGGCAGGAATCATAAAATTTCGCACTTCTTCAGGAGCATTCACCCAATAGCGGTCGGGCTGCGTCCAGGATTTTAGATTCGCGCATAAAACAATGAATAATGAAGCATCGGTTACCTGTGACTGATTCCAGGCCACCTCCCTGATTTTCTTTCTCAACTCCGGATCAGTTACAATAACAAAGCGCCAGTTTTGAATGTTGAAGGCAGTGGGAGAGAGTATTCCCAGAGACAGCAGCGTATTAATCTCATCATCGGTCATCTTGTAGGCCGGGTCATATTCCTTGATGGATCGCCTGGCTTTAATTGCTTCTTCTGTTTTCATAGGTATTCTTTTCCCTTAGAGTGTTTGCCACATCATTGTGAGGATTTCTTTCCTGGACACTGTTTTTCGTGAGATACAAAGAGCGGGTATGTTTTTCAAGATACGCAGACCATTCAAAAATACCGATGCCGTCCATCTGAGCCTGACAGGGAGTTTCATCTATTTCCAAAATGGATTTCAGCCATACGAACGAGTATAACTTATGAAACATAGTGTCATGTCAACTGTCGAGTGTCGGATAAAGTCTGGATAGTTTTATCCGTGCATCATCTGCAGTGAACTGCCAGTTGACTTTTGCCTCTTTGTTGTTTCTGTGCCGCTGCCATGCAGATACTTCCGATCTAACTTCTTCGATATTATCAATCCTGCGGCTCAGACACTCAGACATTGACCGATGACAACATTTAATTCGATTTCAGCCATATTGAGCCAGCTCCCATGCTTTGGCGTGTATACAAAATCGAAACGATCCCAGAGTAAAAGGGGTCATCAGGTACACTTTAAGTCGGGAATCATGGGCAGGTCTTGTTCTTTGCGTTCTCTACCCGAAGTTTCTTGGTGTTGGCTTGCCAGTGGTAATCTCTGCAATTTCATCTAATTCCAATCCATTATATGTCTACTGTGAATTCAAAAGACAAAAAGGACGGCAAAAAGATGCCGAACAAAAACATACACCGGCCGTTGTTGGCTGTTTTATCGCCGCCACTTCTTTTTTCGATGGGTCCGACGGGGTGGATGCCTTGGCGCCCGACCTTCAGGCGGCGTTGCCAGCAGGGATTCTTCCGGTTGAAGACAGGGAAGTGACTGACCGATAAACTCTTCAATTTCAGGGAGATAAAAGGCGCCCTCTTCATCGGCGAAGCTGATTGAGATGCCCGAGTTACCGGCTCTCCCCGTTCGGCCGATACGATGAACATAATCCTCCGGCTCATAGGGTAGAGTATAATTAAACACATGGCTGATGCCGTCAATATGGATTCCGCGGCCGGCCACATCGGTGGCGATCAGCACCTCCACCCGGCCCTCCCGAAAGCTCTCTAATCGCGCCATGCGTTTTTGTTGGGGCACATCACCGGTCAACAAAGCACAGTTGATATCATTGCGGCGCAACCGGTCATAAAGCCTTTTCGCCTCACTTTTCATATTGGTAAAGACAATAATCCGCTCGTGTTCCCCGGTGGTAATGGTGTTGTAGAGCACATGATATTTCTCTGCCGTGGTTGTCATATAAACAATCTGCCTGACCGTCTCCACCGCTACCTGCTCGGATTCGGTTTCCAGTGACAGGGGATCCACACACCACTGATCGGCAAGACGCTTGACATCCGGAGTAATGGTTGCCGAAAACAACATGGTCTGTCGCTTCTGCTTTACAGGTGTCCTGTGAATAATTCTCCTGACATCAGGGATGAACCCCATGTCAAGCATCCTATCGGCCTCGTCAATAATCATTGTTCGAGCCTGATGGAGATGGACAACTTTTTTACCGACATAATCAAGCAGGCGACCGGGAGTCGCCACCACCACATCAACCCGACTGCCCTGAAGCTGCCTGATCTGTCCCTGGTAATCCGTACCTCCGTATACGGCGACAATACGCAGCGGCGTGAACTTTGCCAGCTGGTTCCCGTCTTTGGCAATCTGCATGACAAGTTCCCTGGTCGGAGCGATAATCAACGCCCGCGGGGTGCCGGGTTTAACGGCAGCCGGCCGATCTTTAAGCAGCCTGGCAAAAAGAGCAATCAGAAAAACCGCGCTTTTTCCGGTGCCGGTGCTGGCCCGGCCGACCAGATCCCGACCAGCCAGGGCATCGGGCAGCGCCTTGGCCTGGATCGGGGTACAATACTCAAACCCTAAATCGGAGATGGCCCGCATAAGGGAAAGGGGCAGATCAAAATCATGAAACCGGGATTTGCCGGAAACCGCGTCAACCTGAAACGAGGAAAGGCCCCATTTCGGTTTTTTCCTGCGTCGCCTGCGCCCGGACTGCCGTTCCTGAACTTCTACGGAGGGCTGTTCCACAGAGGCTTGCGTTTTTTTCGATTGAACCGTAGTCGCAGACAGTGGCGTTGTCCCGCATTCTGATTTTTCCACGGTGACAACGGGTTCCTGTCCCAGCATGGAAATGGCCTGCAGGCGGACAAGTTTTTTCCGGGATCGTCGCTGTCGACGAAGCCGGCGGCCTGTTTTTCTTAACGGATATGGTTTCATGATAGGATTACTATACTTTTCTCATATGTGTATTTATAATGATTTTTTCCTTGGGATCGAAGCCGGAAGGAAAAGATCAAGAGATTGCACTACTCGCCGACGGGATCGCTGTCAACGCCTCTGCCCCCTTCTCCCCGTATCCGCAGTTTTTGACCAACCCGCAGGGATGAGGGGCTGGCGAGTTGATCCCGGTTCAAGTTATACAACTGCGACCATTTCAGGCTGTTTCCAAAGACTTTATGAGCAATTCCACCAAGTGAATCTCCTGACTGCACGGTATACGTGCCATCACTGTTTATTTGCGGCTCGGAATCAGCAGACACAAACTCATCCCCCTGCGGTACCTTATGCATCCGCTGCTTTTTTGCAGAGGGCCGGACAAAAACATTGTCGGCGGAAGAGACTTTGCTTTTTTCTTCTTCAACTTTTTCTTCCAAACCGAACTCATAGGTGTCACTTCTAACAACCGGCGCGGGGAAAGACCTGACATGCACCTTTTGGGGCGCCTGCCTCTGGGCGGGGATTACAACCTTGACAACTGTATTGGCTGCAACATCAGCAGCAGCCGTTTCTGCCTTGATGCCTTGCTCCGTCTGTTCCGTTTTCTGAAGAACTTCCGACCGATTTTTTGCGGAAACGCTACCTGACTGGTTTTTCTTCCCAGCCGCTTTTTTCTCCCTGACCGGCTTGCTTTCATCCTGGACAATCGGTGGTTCAATAGCCCTGCTTAAAACGATACTTCCCTCCGCTGACTCCGGTTGCGTCTCTTTTTTAAGGGCAGCCTTGGGCATAACCGGCAGAGCAACGGACTTGTTCGCCGACTCGGTTGTGATCGCGACACCTTTTGGCACGGGTTTCTCAGCCTGCGCCGGCAATTCATTTTTCGCTCGAAAAATTCCCAGCACGGCAAACACGGTCAGAACCACAACTCCAATAATACCAAAAAACAACGGCAGCTTCCGGCGTTGTAAAAATGTTGGCCGGGCCTCAGGTTCGGGTTGCGGCGTTATCAAAGATGACGCCACCTTTTCCTCTTCGCCGGCAGGAGACACGGACTGCAGGGGTCCAAGAGCAAGAGCGACCGTAACCCGCTGCAGCGCCCGGTCAATGGCCGGAAAATCAACAACAATGTCAAAGATCCCGGCGTACCCCTGCCTGGCCTCTTCATAGCGCCCCTGTTCTTCCAGCTGCTCGGCACGGGCAAAAACCTGTTCGGCCTGCACTATCAGGTTTTCCAACTGTTGCCGAAGTTGCCGGCTGGTGGAAGGATCAATTTCAGAAGAAACTTTTTTTAAAAGAAACCGGGCCTCAAAAAGACGCTTCTCATCAATCCTTGTCTTTATCAATACAGCAGAAGTCGGAGAAGCGGGAGATTCAACCATGAAACACAGGCCCTAAAACAATGATTTAAGTATCACGTACACAACAAGCCCCACACCTATGGAGCTATACATAAGCAGTCAGGGGATGCAGTCACTGCCGAATTTTTTGAAAATCAGGGCAAAGGCCCCCATACCGATAAACAGGGAAATGCCGACAATAATAAATTCCTTCATCAGACTCCAACCGTTTGTCTTACAATTTCATTACAGTCCCTTAGCCTCAATATATCATCCCCGATACCTGGCCCCGCTTTTCTTTCGTAACCGAATGGCCTTGGGGGTGATCTCCACCAGTTCATCATCATTTATATATGATATGCACTCCTCAAGGCTCATGTCAACAGGAGGAGTAAGAATGACCGCCTCATCCGAGCCGGAAGCCCGCATATTGGTCAGCTTCTTTCCCTTTGCCGGATTAACGATCAAGTCAGCCGGACGACAATTTTCCCCTATAATCTGTCCCTTGTACAAGGCAACACCAGGACCGATAAAAAGACGGCCACGGTCCTGCAGGTTAAACAGGGCATAAGCCACACTGGTACAGGACTCCTTAACGATCATCACCCCGTTTGTCCGATTGGTAATCTCACCGGCATAGGGACCCCACTCGGCAAAGACATAATTCATCACTCCCATGCCGCGGGTATCGGTCATGAACTCGGAGCGATATCCCAGAAGACCGCGGGTGGGTATCTTGAATTTCATCCTGGTCATCTGGTTTTCCACCTGCATATCCTCCAGAACCCCTTTGAGCCCACCCAGTTTTTCGATGACGACTCCCTGGTATTGTTCATCAACATCAACGGTCAACTCCTCATACGGCTCAACAGTCGCCCCATCTTCCTTACGCATGATGACATGCGGCCTGGTCACCTGGAATTCATATCCCTCCCGCCGCATTTTTTCTATCAGGATGGAGAGATGCAGCTCACCTCGTCCGGAAACCATGAACCCGACCGCGTCAGTGAGTGGCTCGACCTGCAAAGCCACATCGGCCAGGGTTTCACGGCTTAACCGCTCCTCAAGATGCCGGGAGGTGACAAACTTACCATCCTGCCCGGCAAAAGGCGAATCATTGGGGACAAACTGCATGGATATGGTTGGCGGATCAATCTCGATCAATGGCAGGGGGCGGGGATCATCGGAATCAGTAAACGTGACCCCGACCGTCACATCCTCCATCCCGGCAACGGCAACAATATCCCCGGTGGACGCACTTTCCACCGGCACCTGCCGGTCAGCCTCAAAGGTAAAAATTTTATTGATCCGCACCGGTTTGATCGATCCATCCCGGCGGGCAACCACCACGTTATCATTTAAAGACAAACGGCCGTTGACCAGTTTACCGATGCCTAATCGACCAAGATAGGGTGAATAATCAATGGTATTAATCTGCAACTGCAGGGGGGCGTCAACGTCGCCAACCGGCGGCGGCACATGGTTGACGATCATCTCGGATACCAAATCCATACCCGTACCCGGGACCGGAGTTTCAGCATGGTCCGCCACCATATATCCCTCTTTGGCCGACCCGTAAACCACGGGAAAATCAAGGGATTCATCCGGGGCGTCCAGACGGCCCAGGAGATCAAAGACCTGGTCCACGGCCCAGTCACAACGGGCAGCCGGCTTATCAATCTTGTTGACCACCACCAGAATGGGTAGCCCTGCGGCCAGGGCCTTTTTGACCACAAAAAAAGTCTGCGGCATCGGCCCTTCCTGGGCATCAACAAGAAGAACAGCGCCATCGGCCATGCGCAGGACCCGCTCCACCTGGCCGCCGAAATCAGCATGGCCCGGGGTGTCGATAATATTTATCCGATAATCCTTATACTGATAGGAACCGTTTTTTGAGGCAATGGTAATGCCGCGTTCCCGTTCAAGGTCCATGGAATCCATCAACCGCTCGGCCACCTGCTGATTGTCACGAAACATGCCGCTCTGGCGAAAGAGCTGGTCAACCAGGGTTGTCTTGCCATGGTCGACATGGGCAATAATTGCCACGTTACGAATATTTTCCTGCTTCATATCCTTCCTGTCCCGACTCATGGGGAAATTATAAAAGAATTTTAAGAAATAATGCTGTGTTGAGGGTGAAAAAGGGCAGACTGTACCGAGAAAAGAACAAAAAGACAAGGAGATTTGTACTCACCTGCCTTTATTCCGAGCCGCGGCTGAAAACCCACTCCCTCTCCGTTGAAAGCCTTCTGGAATACCGATACCCGGCGCGGGAAAACTTCTTTAATGATTCCAACTCGCTCACATGCCGCCGGATAACAAAATCCACCATCATACCACGGGCGCGTTTGGCGTAAATGGCAATGGTCCGGGTCTTGCCGTTTTTTATCTCTTTAAAAGAAATCTTCAACACGGGGCAATGCAGGTTCTTTACATGCACAGCCTTAAAATACTCATCAGAAGCCAGATTGACCAGCACCCGTGTTTTCCGGCCGGCAAGGGCAGTATTGAGGTGATCGGTAATACGGTTGTTCCAAAAGGCGTACAATGTTTTTCCGCGACTCGTGTCCATCTTTGTTGCCATCTCAAGCCGATAGGGCTGCATGAGATCAAGGGGCCGCAACACTCCGTAAAGCCCGGAGAGAATGCGCAAGTGATCCTGGGCAAAAAGCAAGTCATCCTGTCCGTACCTGTCGACGGCAAGAGAACTGAACTGATCCCCCTGAAACACGAACAATGCCGGTCCGGAATTTTTCGGTGTAAAGGGAAAGGTAAAAGATTGATACCGCTGATAGGTCAACGCAGTCAGTTTCGGACTGATTTTCATCAAATCGGCCAGTTCAGCCATGGTCAACCCGGCCAGACTATTCACCAGTTCTCTTGTATGCGTCAACAACGCGGGCTGCGTCAGGCAATCAATGACTTTACTGTCCAAACGCTGAGTCTTTGACGGGGAAATGACCAGTAACATTATATTTCTCCCCACCTGTCAAACAGTTCCCTGCGCTTCTCCGCCGACCGCCGCAATACCGGAACCCCGACATCGGCATAGTCGATGACCTTTGCCGACTTCCCCTTCGCCGGCCGCATCACCCTGCCCACCACCTGCAACAGACGACCCTCGAATTTAATCGGCGTTGCCAGGACAATGGTGGTGAGTCCCGGGCAGTCAAAGCCCTCGCCGATCAGCTGCAAAGTGGAAATCAGCGCTGAGATATTTCCGGCCCGCACCCTGGCAACAATCCGTTCCCGTTCCTCGGGATGTACCCGGCCGGTAAGCAGGGCCGCGTCATGTCCCAGCGCAGCAAGTTTTTCCTGCAGCACCCGGCAATGGGCAACCCGGTCCGAGACAATCAGGACAGTGCCCGGGTGCCCGCTTTCAAGAAGGACGGCAATGTCACCTGCGATCTGATCATTGCGGGCCTCATTTTTTGCCAATGCCTTGATTAATTTAGAGTATTCACCGCGAAAACCATAGGTGAACTCTGTTTCCCTGCAGATATATTCAGGCCGGACGATGGCCCCGCTTTTTACCAGTTCATCGGAATCCACGAGATGAACGCGGTCACCCATATAGGTATAAATCACCTTGGTCATCCCGTCTTCCCGGCGAAAGGCGGTGGCGGAAAGGCCGAGCATGAACCAGGCGTCAAAACCGGAGACCACATCGGTAAACAGACTGGCCGGCACCCGGTGGCACTCATCTACAATCAAATGGCCAAACAGGGAAGTAAGCTCAGCAAGCCTGTTGCGTACCGTATTGACGATACCAACGGTTACCGGCTGGATATTAAACCTGCCGCCTCCGGCCTGCCCGGCCTCAATGCCTAAAAATTCCTCTATTCGCTCCTGCCACTGATGAAGCAGCTCTCTGGAGTGGACTATAATCATGGTCGGCTGTTTGCGCTCGGCAAGAATCTTCAAGGCCATGACGGTCTTCCCCGACCCGGTCCCGGCCTCTAACACACCAAATGAACGCCCCAACACCGAGGTGACGGCCTGCTGCTGATAGGGTCGCAACTTGCCGGAAAATGAAAACTCAACGGGATCAAGCAACCGGCGGTTATCTATAATTGCAGGGGAACAGCCTGAATATTTACGGCAAAGGACAACGGCCTGGTTGGCAAATCCACGAGGAAAAATCAACCGGTCCCCGCTCTCCCTGAAAAAATACAGCTTGGGTTTAAGCTGTTTACCTACCCAGCGACCATAACGCACCGCAGCATCATATTTGGGATTCTTTATTGTCAACCGCTCTCTAATACCGGAAGAGAGCGCCTGCGACGCCCCCGCCAGGGCGCATTCTTTATCCACAATCAGGCGGATACCCGCACACGGTTCAGCAGGTTCTGTATTCGTTACTGTAGCCATAGAATATGGGTACAGGGAAATCAGAAAATTTTCAAGGCAGGCAATAGATTATCTGTAACCGTTCACCAAGGGCAACAAGTTGCTAACGAGCTCAGGTCTGTAAGCGTTTACCAGTGCTCCAGGTTCGTTCAAGCAGGTTTGCGAATCTATAGCCCGCCTATGTGAGCAAGCCTGATCGGACGAAGATGGGGTGCTGGTAAACGCTTACGATTATCTCTATCTTTGCACCAATGAAAAAACAGTGTAAAGTAGACAGGTATTCCTTCATTTTTCATTATATTTTTTTTCAGCAAACAGATCGGAGTTTCACGCATGCAAACCACCCTGAAATGCCTCCTGCCCGCCCTGCTGGTCTTTACCCTTTTATCTCCCGTAAGGGCAAATGCCACGGGAGTGCAGGATATCTTCACCTTTATTTTCCCGGCCCCGGCCCTCTATCAATCCCTGCAGGCAATCCTGCCGCTGCCCATAGAGCAGAACAGTTCATCCTTTAAAGGGCAGCTCAGTCTTGATTCCATAGATAAACTTCGGATTCATGATGATGTTATATCGCTGCACGGCATTGTTTCCGGCAAAGAACTGTCCATGCATACGGAGATAGCCGGTCAAAAAATCAAGCTCAAACTCGGCCATGTCACCCTGCCGCTTTCCTGCGACCTGCACCTGCGTTTCGATAAGGTCAGGCAACAACTTTTTGTCACTCCGCAGTTTAAACCCTCAAAAAAGAAAACGAGTAGAAACGGCGACGCAATCATGCCGTTGCTTGCCGCCTTCGGCGGCCATGAATATCCCCTTGATCTCAGCGGGCTCCAATCAATTAATCCGACTATCGGCAAGCGTGATCTGCCCCTTAAGTTCAAACCTGTGCAGGTGACGACAAAAAACAACCAGCTGATTCTGGGATTACGACCGGAACAGAAAAAATCCCATTAAAATGGAGGGCTTGAGCGCTGAGGAAATTAAGAAAAAACGCCCGTGGCAGACCTAAACATTTTCCTCTAACCATTTTTTATCCCGTAGAGGCGATTTCAATTGCTAAAATGGTTTTGGTCATTATCCTGTGGAAGATCATGCATGCTACCCGAACCGGGAAAAAGAAAGTTGACAAATATACTCCCATAAACATGTACATTGCCGGCAACAAGTCTTTTCTCCATGAATAACCGGCCCGAATAGTCTCGTTAACATACTGCTATTTGAGTATTTTTGAGTCCGGATGTTCTTCAGACCACTTGCTCCAGACAGTATCCTCAAAGAGAACTTTGGCAAGTCTCTGTCCAAAATATTTCCCCTGGATTGCCAGCAACCCACCATCATCGGGGAACCAGAGCGATCCCGTCTCCTTGTCATACAGGACAAAGGTACGCTCGTAAGTCCATCCGGAAGGAGAGAGAGTCAAGACCCGGCCATCGATTTCACGGCTGTACACAGCCGTCAGGTCCTGCGATGGTCAGTAGGCCACCGCAACAGGCTGGTCATCAATAAAACTGTTGGCAATCTCATGGCCGCCCAATCTGTTCACTGAAAAGGCCGTGCTTTCATTCTCACCTGGAACCCCAAGAACCCGCGGTCTTCCGGGAATATTTCCTGCGGCATCCTGAAGTTGGCTGTCGTCAAGCGGAGAAAACGCATTTCTACCAAGGCCGAATTCAAAGCCGGCAGGATCAAAACCAAGGGAAACGGCCTGCGTTATTTCCCACCTCTCCCCTCTTCTGTCCCTGATAAAAACCTTGTCGCCTTTTTCAATCACCTCGGCAAGGCTTGCCGTAACGGAAACAAACACCACAGTAAACAATAAAAAAAAGATTTAAACCGGGGAAAAACATGGCAAGCTATGATTAGGACATGGGAAGTATTGGCGGCGAAGCGGCAGGGATTACCAAGCCACAGGTGGCAGTGGCCGCCTTATGCTTTTTGCCGGCGATCAAAAAGTCGAACATCTCAACAGGGATTTTTTCGGGGCCGGCATAACGGTTGAAGATAATGACCCCAACCACCTGTTTCAAATTGCCATTATGGCAGATATAGGTTTTTTTCAACCCAGTTCGGACTCATCATCCGATATGATCGAAAGTATCCAAAGATTCCCTATCTCGTCAAACTGAACTCCAAAACAAATATTATCCCGGTCAAGAAAAAAGATCCGCTCTCGAAACCGTGGCTGAGCATGGATGGGGTCGTCGGGTTTTTAAAAAAAAAGCAGCGGTCTGCAGGTTCTTGGTATAGGATATACTCTCTACCTTGGTAGTGAGCATGAGCATATCATGCTCAGAGAAGCGGCAAGAGCGGTTCACGAGGCCCATAAAAATGGTATGATTGCCGTTCTCTGGATCTACCCCAAGGGCAGCTATATCAGCGACGAGCACGATCCGGCCCTGATTGCCGGCGCCGCCGGAGTCGGGGCCTGCCTGGGCGCCGATTTCGTCAAGCTGAAAGTTCCCTTCAGGGATGGAAAATTCGATCCTGATCTGCTCAGGATTGTCACCGAGGCCGCAGGTAACACCGGTGTGCTCTGCGAGGGAGGCGGCAAGGTGGATGAAAAGGCATTCCTGATCGAACTGCACAAACAGATCCACAAGGGAAACAGTCGTGGTAACGGCACCGGTCATACTATCCATCAACGCCCGTTGGCGGTA
>JANTGH010000084.1 GCA_024763055.1 Desulfobulbaceae bacterium | reverse complement strand
CACTTTTATTAAGGAGAGCTAAAGATGGTGTTAATTTTCGGTTAACCCGCGTTGCCCGGGCCTTTCTCTCTGCCGGAAAAGATTTTCACAGCTCAACGAAAATACCGGCCTCAATCCACTGGTCGAGGCCGGTATTTCTATTGTTATCGGTGGATGGTCACTGCAGCATTTGACCCAATGCATTTATAACTTTCCTCATCTTCCTGCCCCTTTTTACAGCCATAAGATTATCTATTTTATCAAATACCTGGCCGGTTGCGGTAATAAATTTAAGGGATATTTTGCGGCTATCCGCCTCAATCAGGGTATAACCGTGCTGCGAGGTGAGGACATCCGGCTCCCATGGCGTCTGTTCACGTGAGTAGTAAGGCGCTCCGCCTGTACCTGATGTTACAAAATAGGTAGGATGGACAAAATCGGGATTTGCAGAGTACTGATCCAGGATGCCGTCACCGTCCGTGTCATCCCCGGGCAGACCGACAGGAGTCTCATCATTAATCAGAACCCGGTAATATTCATGCTCATCGGCACCAAGAACCGCGGCAACTTTGGAGCTTGATGATACAGCCTTCCAGAAACGATTTCTCACCTCGATTATCCCCGGGCCGGCCGGCTCCACCTCCCCGGTATCCACATTGAGGCTGCATGCCCTAATGTTATTATTGCCGCGCCACCACATGGCATCCTTGATGTGACCGCCACACGGCCACACAGGTTCCTGCGCGTAAAGCAGAATATACTTCACCGTGGAGTTGTTCTCCGCCCTTTCAAGCTCCTGCTCTATCCACTCCAGTTGGTCCGGCATGATGTAACCTTCGGGGGAGCCGCCGTAAGCTGGAACCTGACTGTTACTGGTCCACCAGTAGTTGTTGTTGAAAGAGATAATAAGCACCGGGCCGTACTGGAAAGAATAAACATTTTCCTTGTACGTGGGCCGGCGGCTGTCAGAAGGCTCGGGACCATTTTCGGGATTATAGAACATGTCCGCAAAAAGTTTTTCGGCACTTACTGTCTCATACGGCCATTTATCCAATGAAAGCCCGTAATGACTGCCGTCATCGAATGTATTCAGCAGCGTTTCATGATTGCCCATGCCGGGATAAACAGGATGCGAGCGCCAAAAGCCTGAAACCGCCTGCTTCCAGCCGGTAAGCTGCAGCTTGAAGTCTTCAGTATCGGTGGTATAGCCGTTAACAAGATCACCGCCGAAAATCATGAGGTCGACTTTTTTTCTGTAGGCGTCCTGGGCAACCCAGTTCAGGATTTTGAAGTTACTGCCCATATAGTTTCTTTCGCCGCTTCCTACACCTTCACGGCTGTCACCGGCAAAGGCGATTCTCACCGTTCCTTTGCCGGGTTTTGGCGCCGTCCTGAATTTATATCTATTGGAGACAGTCTGTTCTGCTCCGGGAGTCTCGCAGGTCACATAGTAAAAATACGCAGTATCGGGTTCAAGGCCGGTCACCTTTACGGCATGCTCGCTGAGTTCATTAGCTTCGTCAAAGGTAAGAGCATCGGTCATTTCCTTGTGTGGGGAAACTGTAACCACGCCCCGGCATGCAAGGTCTGTATCCCACGTTACGACAACAGATGTTGGATCATCACTGTTTACCATCGACAGGAAAGGTCCCTGAAGAATAGTGGTTACCGGTGTGTATTCATCACCTGAACGGGCAAAGCTTCTGACGCTGTTATAGAAACCCAGATGTTCAATATCTGGTCCGTCAGTTCTCCACAGATCCAGGCGGTACCCGATGGTAGGCGTCATCTCCCAGCCCTGGCCGGATGGCCAGTTGTTGGCATTATATTTTTCTTTGAAAAAATCGGATATTCGGAGGGTACCGGTTCCGTCAACCACGGAACTGCTTTTTCTGAACCGGAAATAGTCCATGTCGGCCTGACCGGCCTCAAAAGGATACGGGCCCGTGTACACGGTCCCCATAAGTGTCGGATCCTGCAGATCAATAACCACGCCTTTACCGTCAGCGTCCGGCCCGATTATATTGTTGATCTGTTCATAGGTAACCTGGTTTCGGATTCCGGCATCTTTTGGCGGCAGGTCCGGGACGTTAACGGGCAGGCCGTCACTGTAAGCCGATGTGCTCCAGATGGAAATGATCAGGCACAATAACAACAATTTTGCAACGCACTTGAAAAAGTCTTTTACTTTCACCTTCTTTTCCCCACTCATTTCGTATTCCTCCTTTGATTTTCCGGGCAGTGACAGCACCGGTAGCAAGATTCAAGTTTTTGAACGGTTTTTTATAAAATCATCACCTCCTTTCCATGATCACAACATGAGTACGGTGATGAGGGCAGCATAAGCGGAATACATAAATCTGGCCTAAAGATTCTGTTAAACTTCAGTTAATTTTTTTGCTGCTGCACAGTCCCTCAGCCGGTGAGTCTCTTCCGGCACAACTCTATGGTTGCAGTAGAAACCGATCAATCAGCAAAAAGGGGGCTTGGGGGGTGTCCTGTTTCAGCAGGGAGAGGGCATTGACCGTTACGACTTCGAGCTCAGCCATGTGCAGGAGGGAGGGAAGCACATCAAGCAGGATCTTTCGTTCCTCCATATCCCTGATCTTATCCGTTAAAGTTAGGTGGAAACGGTATTCTTCAAAAACATAGGGGTAACCCCAGCGGCGGGTATATTCTTGCTGGCGGCAGGATAGATCGGCTTTGAATCGGCGACGCAATTCCCCGGCGGTAATCGGGGCGCGAAAGATATCAAACTTACGGACGATCTCGCCGGCAAAGCAGCTGAGCTTGACAAAGCCGGCAGCGGGAGACAGGCAGAGGAAAGAGCCGATCACCGCAAGCCTCAAGGGTAGTACCGGCAATGTTTTGTGGTCGGCAGCGAAATTTTCCATTGCGGCCAGAAGATCCGTTTCATCATGCCCGGAAGCCAGGTAAAAAGGTGCTTTAAGTGTGGCATGAAAGCCATAGTGGCGGGGGGAGGCCGTCAGGGTATGAAATCGCCGGGCTTTCATACCGGGGATCCGGATTTGATCCCTTTCTTCAGGACTGTCGATGTCCCGGCCCAGCCAGGAGTTGGCAAAAAGGGCCAGAAGACTTCCCTCGGGAGGCGTATAATAAATAGCATAGCGAGGAGGAGCGGTTGATGATTCTTTCACGACGCGGACCTGTAACAGGGGAAAAAATCCTGGGGTGCCTCGGCCATTTTTCTCAGCATTTTTATAAAACGTTTCGAAGCAACCTCCAGGGGGGCTGAATTTTCAAAATTGACCAGACATCGGGCTTCAAGGGTTACGTTCCTGGTCAGTCGTTTTTCGATCGTACAGACATCTTCACGCCCCCGGGACAGCAGCCTCTGTCGGCGAATTTCCGGGTGAACAGTAATATTGACGGTGATCACCCGGGAAAACCGTTGCTCAATTTCAGGAACAACTTTGCGGGAAACCGACATGATGACAGTCGAGGATGAGTCAATGCCAAGAGGAATTTCGGAGCGGGGGATTCCATAGAAGTTACCGTGGGCCTGCCATTGGGCGACAAAGAATCCGCTGGCCTTTAAAAGATCAAAAGCCGGCAAATCAACAAAAAAATTATCCTCGTAATCATCGGGTAATCGGGTAACATAGCGGCGGATGAAATAAAAACCGGGCTGCCCAAGCAATTTTTTTTTGGCCTGCGACAGCAGGGTATCCTTGCCGACCCCGCTGGCGCCGACTACCAGAAGTATGATCATCGTTGAGGTCCATATTTGCTGAGAAAGAGTCTCAGATTGTAAAAATCCGGCAGGCGCCTGCCAAGGGTTTCATGGTCCCAATGCCACCACCTGGTGGCCGCAAGGTCTTTGCGAATGGCCGCGGGAAAGCGGTAGCGCAGCAGGCGGGCCGGCACCCCGGCAACAATGCCGTAAGCCGGAACATTACCGGTTACCACGGCTCCGGCACCGATAACCGCGCCGTCATCTATGGCTATTCCCGGCAGGATGACGGCCCCGTGTCCTATCCAGACATCGTGGCCGATGGTTACCTGCTGTCTTCGGCGCCAGGAAAAAAAAGTATCATCATCACTTTGGCCAAAGCCATACATCTTTCTCCGATACAGGAAATGGTGCTGGCTGGCGTGTTCAGTCGGGTGGTTCCCCGGATTGATGCGTACATGGGAGGCGATGTTGACGAATTTGCCGATCCGACTATAAATGATGGAACAGTGTTCCATGATATAGGAGTAGTCGTCCAGGGTGGACTCAACCAGTTCGCTGTGCTCTCTGATTTCAGTGTAGCGGCCGAGGGAACTTTTGATGACCCTGGACACCGGAGACAGAAAGGGCTTTGGGCTCAAAAAGGAGCGTGTTTCAGGGTTATGTGATTCAACATGCTGCATGAATTTTCTCCTGTTTGAATCCCGCAATTAACGGGCTGGAGTTGCTGCTGTAGATGATCTTGCCGCTTTTTATGGTTGAAACCACCCGTGGAACCTCCCGCTGATCATCGATAACGACCAGGTCTGCCAGCATCTCCGGCATGATTGACCCGCGGTCAGGGAGCCCGGCCACCCGGGCGGGAGTGGACGAAATCATGGCAAACCCGGCAGCGAGAGGCAGGTCGAGGTCACGTTTGAGCACATAGGGGACCTGGAGCATGGAAGAAGGATGATAATCCGAACAGATATAGTCACAGACCCGTTCTTTGATCAGCTCCAGGGCCGAGATGTTGCCACTCTGGCTCCCGCCCCGAACGACATTCGGTGCCCCCATGCCGGTGGCCAGATGGCGAGAATGCGCATGACGGGCGGTAGCGACACTTAAGGGGAACTCTGAAATGGTGGCTCCCAGACCCGCCATCAGGTCGACTTTTTCCGCCGTATCGTCATCATGGGAGGCAAGGACAACACCCCGCTCAGTTGCCAGATGAAAAAGTTTTTTCAGCAGGTCAAAAGAAAGATCCCGGTCACGGATCTTGCCGGCGATAATGGTATCCGCTTCGCTGTCGGAAATACCATAAGCCGGCAAATGAAAGCGTTTCCAGCTCTCCACGCTTTTAAACTGACCCTGGCCGGGGGTGTGGTCCATGACCGACAACAGGTTGATGCATCCTTCCGCAAGAAGTTTCTTGATTTCCTCCACCGACCCGAAAGAGGTCAGTTCATAGCGGGCGTGGATCAGGTTGTCGACGGTAAGACGCTCCTGGTTGTCAACGGCAATCTGCCTGATCAATTTACTTGCTTCTCCAGTACCACGGTAGGAGGTCAGCGAAGCATCGTTGAAGCCGACAGCGTGAAACATGGTGGTAATGCCGGCCATGCCCAATTTTCTATCCAGTTCATCCACTGCCAGGCGCACCGGAAACCTGGCCCCGGGGCGCGGTTCTATCTCTTTTTCGATAGCGTCGGAATGGAGATCGACAAAACCGGGGACTATTAAATAATCCCCCAGGTTGCAGGCATCCATCACGCTGCCATAAGGTGCGACCGAATCAATAAACCCACCATCAACACTAATATCGGCAGCAATAATCTCATCACCGATCAAGACTCGATATGAGCGAAAAACATTATGCAACATGACTGATTCCTTTCTTGTCAGCTGGCAGCCCTGACCTCATAAACATCATCAGAAATTTGTTCCCTGATATTCCGGTCGTGGAAAATTCCTATCATGGCAATATGCCGTTTTTTCAAAGTTTGAAGTAAAAAAAGTACTTTTTGCACACTTTCCGGGTCCAGTGAAGCGGTGGGCTCATCCAGCAGGATAAGTGGCCGGGGGGCAATCACTGCCCGGGCAATATTGATTCTTTGTTGTTCGCCGCCGGAGAAAGTTAAAGGTGAAAGGTTGAACAGGTTTCGGCGGATTCCCAGAAATGACAGAAGATCGGCTGCTTCACGATGTGCCTGGTTTGCCGGCCTCCCCTTTTCAATCAGGGGGGCGGCTGCGACCTCAAGAGCTGTCACCCGGGGCAGGATTTTAAGGAATTGGGTGACGATGCTGATTTCCTCCCGACGTTGTCGGAGAACTTCAGCCTCGGAACAGCAGGCCAGATCAATAATGTCGCCATCCTCCCGATAAAGATGCATTTGTCCGGCACCGGGAAGGTACGTACGATAGATGGTCTTGAGGATTGAGGATTTACCGGCGCCGCTGGGACCGCAGAGGGCGAGAAAATGATGTTTCTTCACCTTAAAGGCGATGTCACGAAAACCTGACACCTGAATGCCCCCCCGATTGTGGAGCCTGAAACTTTTTTGCAGTCCCTCCACTTCAAGTTTCAGTTCCCGGTCCTGTTCCTGACGTTGCATTACACTCATGTCTTTTCTTTCTGAAAAAGATTAAAGGATGCTTGAAACCAGCAGCTGGGTATAGGCATGCTGGGGATCTTCGAGAATCTGATCGGTCAGGCCCTGCTCGACGATGGAGCCGTTTTTCATCACCACGGTCAGATCCGTAAGGTGCTTGATAACCCCCAGGTCATGGGAGACCACGATCATGGTAAAGCCCATTTCCCGGTGTAAAACTTTAACCAGATCCAGAATCCTGGCCTGCACCGAAACATCAAGGCCGGTTGTCGGTTCGTCAAGGAGCAGCAAGCGTGGTGAGCTGGCCAGGGCCTTGGCTATCTGGATGCGCTGCTGCTGGCCGCCGGAAAATGTTTCCGGGTACTCGTCAACTCTTTCTGTGGGAATGTCGATTTTCTCCGAGAACTGAAGCACTTGCTCCCTGACCGCATCATATTTTCTTTCGCCCGCAGCGATGATTTTTTCGGCAATATTGCCGCCGGCGGAAAAGAGAAAATTGAGACCCCGGCGGACATCCTGGTAGATCATTGACATGTGTGTGTTGCGGATAATTGAGAGTTCTCTATAAGCCAGTTCCATCAAATTCAGCCTTTTTCTCCCGTCAGGAAAATCCGCTTGAAAATAGATAGAGCCCGCACTTGTCTTAAGTTCCCGGTAAATTAATTTCAACAGGGTTGATTTTCCGCTGCCGGACTCGCCGACAACCCCCAGCACCAGGTTCGCACCAACCTGGAGGTTGACCCGGTTGACTGCAACAACACTTCGGCAGCGGGGACAGATGGCCCGCCCATGCCGGTTGCCGGTCAGCTCAAGGCAATCAGAACAACCGGTCCCATAGACTTTACTGACATCTTCAATCTCCAGCATCATCACCGTTCTCCCGCAACGTTACGATCGCAAAAATCAGTGTCGCTGCAATAATAGTGAATGCCGTCATCCAAATATACCTGATCGAAAAAAACACCGGCAGCCCCGCAACGTTCGCACCTGATGCCGGGAAAGGTTTCCCGGCTGAATTCCCGGTCCTCGAATTTCAGCGGCTGCACTGAGGTATAAGGGGGAATCGCGTAAATGCGCTTTTCCCGCCCGGCTCCAAAAAGCATCAGGGCGGAATTGTTATGGAGCCGGGGGATGTCGTATTTGGGGATGGGAGAAGGGTCCATCAGGTAGACGCCATTGATTTCCACCGGGTAGCGATGGCTGATGCGGCTGTCACCGAACTGTGCGGTATCCTCATAAAGCAGGACCCACATTTTGCCATAGTCATGATTGGCGTGCATGACTTTCTGGGCCGCGGTATCGGGCTCAACCGTTGTCAATACCTCCGGGTAGGGAACCTGGAAAACCAGTATCTGGTCTTCGGTTAAAGGAGTTTCCGGTATGCGATGGCGGGTTTGGATGATGCTGGCCTCGCCGGTGATCGTGGTAGTGGCCACATCGGTTACCGAAGTGATGAAATTTCTCATGGTGACCGCATTGACGGAGCCATCGCAGCCCTGGTCAATAACTTTAAGTGTGTCCGCCTCAACCAGGGTGGAGAGGGTGATCTGCAGTCCGCCCGTTCCCCATCCCCGGGTAATAGGCATTTCCCGGGAAGCGAAGGGAATGGTGTAGCCGGGAATAGCAACCGCTTTCAAAATAGCCCGGCGGATTTCTTTCTTGGCATCCTCATCAATGAAAGCAAAAATTCTTTTATTCATTTTTTTTCTCTTCCTGCCGGCGAGCTTTTTGGTAGACTTGCAGGTCTGCCTGGAAGGTGACATAGTGAGGCAGTTTGAAGTGATTGGCAAACCCCATTGATTCAATGGCATCCACGTGGTGAATGATCATTTCAGGATTGGCGGCCACCTGGCTCCCGCCAATGGTAAATCCCGGGTAATTCATCGCCAGATCAAGAATGGACATGGAAATCGCTTTGGTTTCATTGTAGCCAAAGCAGAATCCATAGCCGGTAGTCAGACGCATCGTACCATCGGCCGGATCACGGATAAAAGAACCCACGGTTTCACAGGCAGTGGTTTTAATCTCGCCGATAACTGCCGTTCCGCCGGTAAACGGATGGGTAAACGTGACTTCCAGGTATCCCAGGCGAAGATCGCCGATGGTAGGATGGACATCACCGTATCCCCGCATGGAAGTGTAGGAAAAAGCCAGCATTGCCCCGGTTTCTCCCCGGGCCATGATTTGCATGATCGCGCTGCGGGGATAGGGCGGGAGGGGAAATATCCTGGTTACATCATGTGGTTTGTCTTCATGGTTGGGAAGCAGCTTGATCAGGTTGTCATTCCGCAGGGGCTGCAGGGCACTTCCAAAGTAAAAATCTCCGCACTCATCCGTCCGGGTGCCGCCCTTTGCGGGATATTCCGGGTCATCGGCAACAGAAGCGGTGTTGTGGTTGTTGCGCCCCAGCAGGCGAATTTCATAGTCGCTGGATGGTCCCAGGATCTGCCCGCCGATGATTTCCTTGAAAGTGGACGAAATCCGTCGGACCAGGCGCATCCGGGAACCGGCCACCATGTCAGCGCAGCCGATACGCTGGCATGACGAGCGGTGTGCCCGCAGGTAGATTGACGCGTCCATCACGTCACCACCAGCCCGCTTGAAGGCTTCCAGGGCAAGGTCGGGTGAGTACAGGGAACCCTCACCCATAATACGGTCAATAGCGAAAGAAAAACCATCCCGGAGATTGTTGTTATCAAGTTTCCAGGCCGGACTGATCATTTCTTGGAGAAGGCTTTTTGCCGCTCCTATGGCCCGGCTTCCTCCTTTTACCGCGACATAGCTCATACTGTTTTCTCGATCCTGGTAGTTCTGGATAGTGCCAGCAATCCTCCCCCGGGCGAAACAAAGAAAATCTCAACCCCGCAGGGGAAATTACTGTTTTTTTGCTGCAGCACCTTGATAAATTCTTCAGTTGCCGGCAGGATAGTCGATAGTCGGCCGTCAATTCCCGGTCCCTGCAGGATGGCACCGGTACCTTCATCCAGGCTCTCAACGGCAAAAATAAGGCAGGCGCTTTGTTCCGGATTTTCCTGGTCTCCGGTCTTGGCTGCCTTGAGCAACGTCACGGAGGGCTGGTCGGCAAATATAAAATCAGCTTCTCTCTTATTACTCTTTGAAGCTCCGGTCAGGGCTTCAATCAGGTTGAAATCAAGTTTGCCATCATAACTGTAGCCAACCTCGGAATAGAGCATCTGGGAAGCCATGGCCAGGAGGCCGGAATCCTTGAACAGCGAGAGCGCTTGCCTGCTCCCAGGCCGCGACAGGGCATTGAGGCAGGCGCGGAAATTAACCCTGTTTAATCGATCCATGTCTATTTCCAGCAT
The DNA here is from genome assembly GCA_024763055.1 of Desulfobulbaceae bacterium. GTDB lineage: Bacteria > Desulfobacterota > Desulfobulbia > Desulfobulbales > Desulfobulbaceae > DRLX01. Next base: position 6,835 of record JANTGH010000084.1, on the reverse strand, counting down.
TGCTTTTCTCCGTCAAACAGCTGCTTAAAAAAAACAGGCTCAATCCAAGGTCTCCCGAAAGCAGGAGCCCAGGATGAGGGAAGCTACATCAGGTCAAAGGAAACCCGGGTTTTCTCAACCCTTGATTTTTCCCTGACCTTTTTTTCCCGGCCGGTCTCAAATCCGGCAACAACCAGGAATAGAATCGCGGTTTCTTTGATGCCGGCGGCGAAGGCCGCATCGATAATTGCGATCATCCGGGAAAGCTCCGGATGATTGTCCATCACCATCGCCCATCCGGGGCTGCCGTTGACTTCGGCCACGGTAGTAGTGACCAGGACTTCTCCGGCATAAAAGCTCCCGGCGGTAATGGGGTCATAAACAGGAAGAAGGAGGGTTTGCACTGTGGGCGGTTTAATAATTTTGACGCATGCCTCCTGTTCGACTTCCCGCACCAGGTGCTGCAGTTCTTCACGATCCACGGCCTGCAGATGGATATTCAATGCCTCCCGGGTTATATCTTCAATCTTCATGAACGTCCTTTCAGGCGGACCCCCCCTGTTTTTTTATGCATTCGCACGAATAGTCAGATAAATTTCTTTCTTATCGTCGCACTTAATTTATCGATAATCCAGACGACGGTGACAATGATGATGATAATCGTGGTGACATCCCCGTTCTCGAATGACCTCACCTTGTCAAACAGATAAAATCCAATCCCGCCGGCGCCGACCAGGCCAAGGACCGCGGCACTGCGGACATCCGATTCAAAACGGTAGAGAACCATGGAAACAAAATGGGGCATTGTCTGGGGCATGACCGCATAAATAATAATTTTTATAAATCCAGCTCCGGTAGCCGACAATGCCTCGACCGGTCCGGGATCAATGGCTTCATTTCCCTCGGCCAGCAATTTTGTCAGGACACCGGCGGTATGCAGCCCGAGGGCAAGGATGCCGGCCATCGGTCCCAGACCCACGGCGGAAACAAAAAGCAGGGCCCAGACAATCTCATTGATCGAGCGACAAACATTGGCCAGCAGCATGGAACCAAGATAAATGGCCCGGCGCAGAAGTTTGATTAATGCCGAGCTGCCGGGAAAAAGAATTTCCAGGATATTCCTGGAAATCAGGAATGAAAGGGGAAAGCTGATAACAATCGACATACACAGGGCGACAGAGGCCATTTCCAGAGTTTCCAGCATCGCAAACAGGTAAATTTTCAGGTCAGCAGCCACCAACCGGGGAGGAAAAAAACTACTCCCGGGAATGGTTGGATTTCCGACAATGTAAGAAACCATGTGTGGCCAGCCTTCGGTGAAAAGTTCAGTAAAACTCATCCCCGTATTTTCCCAACTGCAGACCAGGACTGCACAGAAAATGGCTACCCAGAAGATGCTTTTGGGTTTAAAGGGATTGGCTGCTTTTTTGACCTGAACAAGATCCATGTTATACCCGCAAAGGAAGGGGCCGCGGCATGAACGGCAGGCATGTGAGGAGGAATGCCTCGCTTTGCCGCGGCCCGGAAAAGAGGATAGTGGAAATATTTAATTTTTTGCCTGTTTGTTTTTCATGGCTTTTTTCAGTGCGATCAGTTTGCGGATACCGTCGTACATCCGGTCATTGCCGGCCAGGTATCCTTTCAGTTTGAGTTTTTCCAATCCCTGGGGATCATTGTAGGAAACAAAGGCGCCTTTAATGGCCATTTTCAGAGATGAAGGCAGATCGCCGCGTACCGCGATGGGAGATCCTGGCAGTAAGTCAGACTTCCAGATGATATTGAAATCATTTTTTGTCCACTGTTTGCCGAGGCCACGAGAAAAATCAAGGTTGTTGGTTGACGCCCCGTCGACTTTACCGGCTTTGACTGCCAGGATCGATGATTCGTGGCTGCCTGAATAGATGACTTTGGAAAAATATTGCTGTGGGTTAATACTCAGGTCCATAAAATGGACGGTCGGCACCAGGGTGCCACTGGTGGACTGGGGGTCGGTAAAGGCCCATTTCTTTCCTTTAAGGTCGTTAAGATTATGCAAACCCGATCCTTTTTTGGTAATGATGTAGCCATAATAGCCGGCAACACCGCTTTGACCTATTTCGACGGCGACCGCTTCGGCCCCGGCTCTTTTAGCGGCTTCGCAGTATGACTTGGGTCCCAGATAGGCCAGGTCAACATGCTTGTACTGCATGCCGTTGATAACGGCTGAATAATCACCGGCAGTCTGCAGCTCAACTTCTATGTCCAGCTGTTTTTCCAGGTAAGAAACCAGGTTCCCGAATGATTCACTCATATTACGTGCAGAAGCCACCGGAATGACGCCAAAAGTCAGTTTTTCCGGCCACTGGTCAGGGGCTGCCTGGATAGTGGGGACAACCGTTGACAGGGTAATGGCAAAGAATATGAAGCATGCGAACCATTTCTTGAGCATTCTTGTTCTGCGATCGTCGTTTTTCATGTTACCTCCTTGGTTGGTTTGATGTTGATAATACGTTTGATAATGTTTGGCTGTCCGGATGTATAACTGCTTATAGTGCAAAAGGCTGTCCACCCTGCTCATGTCAGGCGGCCAGCATTCTTCTTCGATAGACCAGCTCAACATGCTGACTGCAAAGCTCGGCCGGGCTGCCGTCGAAAATAATACCACCTTCACTGATGCCCAAAATACGGGAACAATAACGACGGGCAAGGTCAAGATGGTGCAGATTGGCAATCACCGTCACCCCGAAAGACCGGTTTATATTCTGCAGGATATCCATCACTGTAACCGCACTTTTCGGATCAAGAGCGGCAACCGGTTCATCGGCCAGGATTAATTCCGGGTTTTGAACCAGGGCCCGGGCAATGGCCGTGCGCTGCCGTTCACCGCCGGAAAGCTCATCACTACGCTTCAAAGCCAGTTGTTCGATGCCGACCAACTTCATGCATTCATAAGCATGGTCAAATTCGGCCGCATTGTAAAACTTGATCACCGAGCGCATCAAAGAAATATCTTTCAGCATGCCACTCATGACGTTATGCAGTACGTTGAGGCGATTAACCAGATTGTAGCCCTGAAAAATAAAACCGACTCGGGAACGCAACTCTTTCATTCCTTTTTTTGAAGACTTGTGCACTGGCAGGTTGCAGACTCGGTACTCACCTGACAAAATCTTCGTTTTGCCGACCATTGATTTCAGCAGGGTGCTTTTCCCGGCGCCTGACAAACCGATGATGCCGATAAATTCGCCCTTATCGACCTGAAGATCGATGTTTTGTAAAACGGGGACGTGTTGATAGCCGATGCTGACATCCTGCAGGAAAATCATGGTAAACCTCCAATTTCTGCACAAGTTTTGAATGAATGGGGACAATGATTGTTCGATCTTCATTGTTCTTGGCCAGAGATATAGGAAATGTTGATAAAGAATTGATAAAAGAAAGATAAAGTTTGGGTTAATTTCTCTACAAGGCGGCAGCTACTCTCTCCATGAAATTCCAATTGCATAAAACTGCCTGGCTCCAGGAATTATCGCAGCTCAAGGATCATAATAATTCACTGGCGGCATCAGCCAGGGGAGAGCGTTCACATCGCGCCAGCATGATATGTCCGGCAAGCGGGTTATTCCGGAAGCGTTCGACAACATAGGTGAGGCCGTTGCTGCAGGCATCAACGTAGGGATTGTCAATCTGGTCCGGGTCGCCGGTAAGAACAATTTTACTTCCCTCTCCGGCACGGGTAATAATTGTTTTTACTTCGTGCGGAGTCAGATTCTGTGCTTCATCGACAATCATATACTGACGTGGAATTGATCTCCCACGAATGTACGTCAACGGTTCAACGGCAATAATCCCCAAATCCCTCAGTTCCTGGTGCCTACGCCTGCTCTTGCGCATATTTTCATCGGCAAGCAGCAGATCAAGGTTGTCATTGATCGGCTGCATCCAGGGAGTCAGCTTCTCTTCAAGATCCCCCGGAAGAAATCCCAGGTCATGCCCCATGGGAAAGATGGGTCGCGAAACCAGAAGCTTTTTGTAGTGTTCTGTTTCAGTAACGCAGTACAATCCCGCTGCCAGGGCCAGCAGCGTTTTACCGGTTCCGGCGCGGCCGACAATGGTTACCAGAGGAATCTCAGGATGGGTGAGCAGTTCGAAAGCAAATTTTTGTTCCAGGTTGCGCGGAGTAATGCCCCAATAACCTTCCTGGGGAGCTTTGTGCAAACGAAGGATTGCTTTTTGCCGGAAATCGAAACGCCCGATTGCTTTTTGCTGGGGGTTGTCCAATGCTTTCATATTCAAACAGATATGGGGCGGCAAACCATCTTCACCATAGCTGAGCATCTGATCCCGAAAAAAACTATCGATCTGTTCACTGAGTATATCCAGAGACGCTGTCCCGGTATACAAGTTGTCCAAGGAGACCTTGTCGGTTTCATAGTCTTCAGCCTGCAGGCCGACAGCCTGGGCCTTGATCCGCAGGTTGGCATCTTTGGTCACCAGGATAACCGGATTGTTTTGGCACCGCTTTTCCTGGATTGCCAATGCCAGGATATGGTGGTCAACACAGGGTGAACGCAGTTCCTGCGGCAATTGTTCGAGACCGCTGGTACGGGTGACTACAACCCGGATATGCCCTCCGTTTTCCAGCGGCACGCCGCCGTTGGTCAGGATCCCTTGTTGGCGTAGGCGATCGAGCTCCCGGGTAACCTGCCGGGCATTACGCCCGTTTTCATTGCCATCTTTCTTAAACCGGTCAAGTTCTTCGATAACCGGGAGAGGAATGATGACTTCGTTATCTTGAAAACATGAAATTGAATTCGCGTCATGCAGCAGTACATTGGTGTCGAGGAGATAGGATTTTTTTGTCAAGGTGAACTCCTTATTTGTAGCTTTGCGGAGGAATCATCAACAAAAAATCAACAAAAAAACATGGAGGGAAAATGCCATATCTCAGGCTATAATTTTCGCGATATATAACTGTGGTAATCCTTCAATAGAGGTTGATAATCTTCATTCAATAGGGACGAGGAAATGATGAAGTCGGCAGTGGAACGGTTCGAAGCTGTGGGAATATTATAGAGAGCGGCAATCCGCAGCAGAGCTTTCACATCCACGTCGTGCGGCTGTGGTTCCATGGGGTCCCAGAGAAAAATAAAAAGGTTTATTTTGCCTTCTGTAATCAGAGCGCCTAACTGCTGGTCGCCGCCCAGAGGACCCGACATCAGCTTTTTTATGGGCGGCATTTTGAGCAGTTTTTGATTCCCTTTCAATTTCTCTCCTAGAGCCTCTTCGACTAAACGACCGGTGGTTCCTGTGCAGACCAACCGATAGTTGATGAGAATTTCATAATTCCATTCCACCCATTCAATCAAATCCTGCTTACGGTTGTCATGGGCGACGAGGGCGATATTTTTTGTTTTACCCATAGTTTTTTCCCTTATCTTCCTGTTATGGTTGGTATCACTGTCAACAGCCGGTTCCGGTAAAAAACAAATTTACTCATTACAAGTATGATGCCGGGTTCAACGACACGCTTGAGGTATAAGTATTAATCAGTAATGGATTTATGCCTGAGAAAAGTTAAGTTCTGATAAATAATCTGTTGCAATAGACGGGGAATAATAAAAATTCGGTAAAGATCGAAGAAAGTCCGGCAAAACCTTTCATCTTCCGTTGACATCTGCCAAGTGCTGAAGTATAGGGCGTGGCAAGCAACACCTTTCAACCAAACATGAACGTTTTCGGAAATCATCGTCAATCATCAGAGAACCCGGATGAATTCTATCAAGATGAAATCCATCCTATTTTGTTGCGCTGTTGTTCTTTTAGGCTTCGCTGCCGGCAGCCAGGTTCTTGGCTTATCGGTTGAGCAGCACCGGTATCTGAAAAAAACCGGTACCAAAACCCGGTTTTTTGACTGGCATCTGGAAAAAGGCAGTGACCTGGTTTTGACCAGTGACCTGGGAGGAGAGCATGACGTTACCCGAATGAAGGCTGATTTCTCCACCTATTCCTGGACCGTCGATGATCCCGCCGCTAGAACCCACCTGACTGTATCCCGCAAAGACAAAACACTGATAATGAATGGAATATTTCAAGGGGAGAGAATCCAGAGAACGATTGCCATTGATGCGGCGCCCTGGTACCAGGCATTGTCAGTCTCCCTGAGGCAGTTTATAGATCCACGCCTCATGAGCCGGAAATTCTGGACCATCCGTTCAGATACCCTGGACGTGCATAAGTTGCAGGTGTTCAGAGAGGGTGAGGACACCGGGGAGACGAGAGATAAGAAATATGGCGGCAAGGCGGCAATCAGGCTGAAGATCCAGCTCACCGGCTTCAGAGCGGCTTTCTGGAACTGCCATTACTGGCTACGAAAGATGGATGGTTTGTTTCTGCGCTAGGAGGGCCCCAGCGGACCTCCCGGCTGGCCGATGACGACGGTGGAACTGATCGACCTTTCTCCACAGGCAAAGACCAGAGAGTGAGGCCCTGCCGTTCTTCGCCATGTCAGTCAGCAGTATCAGGTTCCGGTATGCTTTTACGCCGTATTAATTGGTGCATATCGGCGCTGTTTTCAGGCGGGTTTTTTGGGGTAATCATAGTAGAGAAGATGTCCATAACCACGGCTGACATCTTTCCAGTTTCCGCCATCCAATAACAGGGTTGCGACCGCACAGGTCGGAAGCCATCCCGGCACCTCGGGGCATAGCCAGGAGGCCAGTCCGGATATACCCGGATTATGGCCGATCATGGCCGCATGGTTGCAGCTCACCGGCAGGCTGGTAGTTGATCATCTTGATATCCTCAGCAACATCAGGAGAATGGCCCAGCAGTCGGAAAAGGCGATTCGCTATCTGGCAACCCTGGAGCAATACCA
>JANTGH010000083.1 GCA_024763055.1 Desulfobulbaceae bacterium | reverse complement strand
GTAGCAACACTACTGCAACCAGGGGAGATATTTTACTTGCATGGACTGGTTCAATAGGTAATGGCACCGGCAATCTTGCCGGGATGTTTGGTTTGAGCTCAGGAACCGCAAGTTTAAACATGTATACTGGACAGGGTGAAGGCAGAGAAACCATGCGTCTAAGATTTGGATTTTAGCTTTTTCTATTGTTGAAATACTCAAATGTTTCGCCTGTTTTTAGGTATCCGTTTTTACTGGGCCGATAGAGGATCATTTGCTACCTATAGTGGATACATGGTTAATTGATGCCATAGCCGAGGAACTGAGCAAAATAATCAAAATTACAAGAACAGGACGAAGGTATTTTCAGAATTTGGTTTCCTCCTTCGGCATGATTTCTCGTGGTGGAAGGCGTGAATATTTTCGAACGGAACCAGGCCTGTTTAAAAACTACGTGAAATGATCTTTAGGTTTGATATTATTGAAGAAAATTCGATTTGTTAATCACCTCCTACGGATCTAAAAACGATTTTTTTCTCAACCAATTTATCAATCCTTGCTAAAGAAATAAGGAGATAAAAAATGGGAACCAAAAATATCCAGTGGTGTCCGGTTAAGGACTTGCATGCAGTTGATCAGGCATCCCCGTAACTAACTGACGGGTTTCACAGTAACCTCATTAACGTGAGTCTGACCCCATAACCTGCCAATTTGATAGTGAGATGGTATAGAAAAAGGCCGTTTCTCACAAGAGAAACGGCCTTGGCTCACTTTGGCTCCCCTTGGTACACTCATTTCAGAACATTTCGAAAAAAAGCTAAATCCAACATAGACAGTAAATCCTTAGTGCAGTGTTTTCGTCTGATATTTTTAAAAAATATATTTTAGTTTTGGTCCATCATGACAATACCTTCACTCTGCTCTTGTAGTAAAAATATACAAACATACCGACTATAATCACCGAAACAAATTGTACTAAATGAGCAATCATCCCCATAGATAATGCTTGTTCTTCACCATACCCTAACCTTGTCAGCACAAATATACTCACCCACTCAAATAAACCTACATTTCCCGGCGCATTGGGAATTACAAAAGACAAGGCTAAGGTACTCATCCAAAGAAGGGCCAAAGACAGCGACTTATAGCCAATAATCACATATAAAACAAACCCTTCTGTTCCCCAGATAAACAACGACAACAGCATCACAGAGATAAAATGCCTGTGACTTAACAAAAGGTTCCAGCCTTCCATGAACACCTGTAAGGAGTCAGAGTTTACAAATGGAAGTTGGCCTTCAAGATTTATATACTTAAACTTGCTGACTAAAAAAAACATGCCGGCCAATAATCCTGTCAAAACAAGTATTACATAAATTAAATTCGTTATTTTCCAGGATATCATATCAAGATTCAATAAACATATCATAGCTAGAAAAATACATAGAACAGCTGCCAGATCAAATAAACGCTCAATCATAACCGATGCTGTAGACACCGCTTTTCTGGATCCACCCTGTTTGCTGAGAAAATGAATCTTATATATATCTCCACCTTTCAGCGGAATAAAATTATTGAGTGCATATGCAATTAGGCTTGACGAAATTGCTAACTTGATGTTTATCTTATTATCAAAAATTAACCTTATTCTCAAACCACGTAAAATGAATGTCGATAGATAGATTGCCGATGAAAAAACAATTGAGCCAACCTTAAACGACTGCAAAGCCCTCGCCAACTCGGCATAATCAACCCCCTTCAAACTTAAGTAGAGAAAAACAAAACCAACAAAAAAGGTAGCGTAAATTGCCAGTTTTTTTGTCAGATTACACATCCCGGTACAATACCTTCCAGAAAGAGGTTTTTGCAATTCTTGACAGACATTTTAGTTACCACCAGACCGCCCCGCTCCCCGGTGGTAGCATCACATCAATGACGCTGACAACGGGCATCCAACTCCCTCATCTTTTCTCTGGCAATAACCACATCCCCAGGCTGCAGGTTCAAATATTCTATAGATCCCGACGGCAACTCCAACGCATACTTAGCCGGAACTGGCCAGGTATATGTTTTTTTCAACTTGACTTGCATGGTTTCAGCATGTAACAGCAATCCCTTACTCGATACTATAAGGAGATCGAGAGGCATATCAACATCATCCATGGTGAAAGACAGAATCCATGAATCTGGATAGACAAATAGCATGCCTTTTCTTTCACCCTGCGGACCGGGAGATAAAATCTCGGGGGATACTCCTTTCAAACCCAACTGTTGCTCCTCCGGATTAACGGCTAGTTGAAGGGAAAATGGCTGCCCCTTAATATCCAACTGCACCTCAGGCAGAGAAACATGGCCTCCAGGAAGCAAGCCATCACTGGCAAGAAAACTTAATCCCGAGATAAAAACAAGTAATAGGAACAGAGCTGAAAAACCATTTTTTGAGAACATTTGCAATGTTAACCGTTTCACCCAAGATAATAGATGAAAAAGTAGAAAAGATTTCAGTAACCCTGGTTATTCCGGCCTATAACGAAGCCACCAGGATAAAAACCAAGCTGCAAGAAATTTCTACTTTCCGCAGCCATTGTGATTACCATCTTCAATGCATCATTGTCAACGACGGCAGCCAGGACCAAACAGGAACGATCGTTACAGATTTTGTACAACACCGCTCATGGATCCGACTGATCAATCAGAAGAAAAATCATGGCAAAGGACATAGTGTTAAAACGGGTATGGAAGCAGCCAATACAAAATATATTTTTTTTATTGATGCTGATTTAGCCGCTCCCCTGTCTAACCTCGATCGGGCGTTGTTTTTAATGCAAAAGGGTGCTGATATCATTATTGGCTCACGTCGACATCCCCAAAGCATTATCCCTCGCGAACAAACCATAACCAGAAGAATGGTATCCAGATCAGGGAATCTATTAATTCGGGTTCTAACTGAACTGCCATACCACGACACCCAATGCGGATTTAAAGGATTCACCAGGGAAGCCGCTCACAAACTTTTTCCCAAGATGACGCTTAAAGGTTACCTTTTTGACGTTGAGATTCTCATCCTGGCCCACCAAGCCGGCTACTCTATCCAAGAAATGCCGGTATTGTGGTCACATATTCCGGGCGGCACCTTCAAAACCTTACAAGGCTTCTCTTCGGCTCTGCGGGAATTAATACTGTTGAAATTATCTCAAAAAATCAAGGCTTAGTTCCAGCAGATAGAATGTGCTTGTTATTTGCGTCCTTTTTTGCTAGAGTTTTGCATCAGTAAAATACTAAACAAGTTGAAATAGCGATGGGGGAAATATGAATTACATTCCTGCTACTTTGAAACTGAGCAAAGCATTTCTGCTCTGCTTAATTTTTTCTCTGCTAGTTGCCTTTCCCGCTCTGGTCACAGGACAAACACCAACACCTACACCAACACCAACGCCAACGTCGACACCTACACCTACACCTACACCAACGCCAACGTCGACACCTACACCTACACCTACACCAACACCAACGTCAGCTGCAACTCCAACACCAGCAGTAACACCAACTCCGGCTAATGTCCCGACCATGACCGACAGCGGCTATGCTATCATGTATGGATTGTTGGCCCTGGGTGCAATATGGTTTATTTTGCGCCGCAAAAAAGAGGTCTAAACCACTCTTGCTAACTGTCAGAGACAGAGCGATGAGTTGCCGCATAGTTATTATTGGAGCCGGACCAACTGGCTTGGGAGCTGCCATAAGGCTGACCGAGCTTGAACATGCCAATTGGGCTTTGTATGAAAAATATCACTCTTGCGGCGGATTGAGCGGCACCCAACGCGATCATCAAGGGTTTTCGTGGGATTTTGGCGGCCATGTCCTTTTCACCCAGATTGATCGCGTCATTAAAATCCTTGCCAGCCTAGGCCAGGATTTTTTTTTGACCCATCAACGTAAAGCTTTTATTGAGCTCTTAAATATCCATATCCCCTACCCCTTCCAGCTCCATACCGACCACCTCCCCGCTGAGGCAAAAAAAAGGTGTACAGCCAAATGGCTTGATCCTGCCCCAGTAAACCATACCGACAACAATTTCAAACACTGGCTTCTGCAAACCTTCGGACTTGAGCAATGCCGCCTATTCTTTTTCCCTTACAACCAAAAAGTCTGGGGTTGTCCCTTGGAAAAACTATCTTATGACTGGATCGCCCAACGAATCAGTCTGCCCAACCAGGGACATGCCAATCGGAACTGGGGCCCCAACCATCAGTTCCGTTATCCGGGCAAAGACGGTATGGGCGCTATTTTCAAGGCCCTTGCAGAAAAAAAGATTCAGAAAGGAAGCATCAAATTTCGACGCAAGATCGTTGCCGTCGATCTGCAAAAAAAACTGATCATTGACAATGAGGGTCGTATTGATCATTATGACAACTTGATTTCAACCATACCGCTTACCGATCTGATCAAATCTTTACGAGGTAACATTCCGGAAAAAGTAAGCAAAGCGGCCGGTAAACTGCGCTGGAACTCCGGTCTGGTTACCGGTTTAGGTTTTAAAGGCCATCCGACAAGCCATGATATATCCTGGACCTATTATCCTGAAGCCCAGTTTCCCTTTTACCGGGTGACTTCCATTTCGGCGTATGCTCCCGATTTGGTCCCCAAAAATAATCCACAGAAATATTGTTCCTTTCTCTGCGAATCAACCATCTCTTCAGAACAGCCCCAGCCCAGTACGCAAGAGGTGCTGGAAGCTTTATACAAGACCCGTTTACCACTGCCTCAAAAAGACTCCAGACCGATTTCTCAAACCCAGATATCACTGCCCTATTCATATCCTCTCCCAACCTCTGAACGGAACCGCCATTTGAAAATAATCCAGGACTTCCTGCAGAGTGAAAATATTTTTTCTCGGGGCCGTTTCGGCAGCTGGCTCTACGAAATCGGTAATATGGATCACTCTCTGATGCAGGGTTTAGAAATCGTCGACAGAATCATGCTGGGGGAGAAGGAAACGCTATGGACAAGTTGATTGATGCTAAAATTAGCATCATTATGCCAGCCTACAATGAGGAAGGAGTCATTGGGAAAAGTATTGAGGAATGTAAAAAATCAATATTGAAATATTTTATACAGGGGGAAATAATTGTTATAGACGATTGCAGCAGTGATGGGACTAACGTTGTTTTGGAACAGCTAAGCGAGGACATTCCGGAACTTATATATACAAGAAACCCGATCAATTTAGGACATGGGCCATCATTAATGAAAGCCTTGAACCGGGCAAGCGGGGATTACATTTTTGCCATTGATAGCGATTATCAACATCCCCTTCGGGAATTTTGGAAGCTTTTCGAGGCCAGGAAAGGGGCCGACATTATAACCGGCCTAAGAGCAAAGCGCCAGGATGGGGTTCATCGCCTGGCAATAAGTAGCATTGCCAACTTTCTGACCCGGACCTTGTTTGCCTGCCCCTGGCAGGATTTGAATATCCCTTACAAACTGTTTTCCCGCCACAGCTTGAAACAACTTTTGCCCTTTATCCCGGAAAAATCTTTTATCCCATCAATTCTGCTCATGGCAAGCGCTGCCCGGGCTGGATTGCGTGTTACGCAGATTGAAGTCACTCACTTGCCGAGAACTACCGGCAAATGTTCTCTCCCGGGACGCAGACTGATTCTTTTCTGTATCCGCGCAACAACTGAACTGGTTGTCTTTCGCACTACAAAATGGCGCCAGATATCGCCGTTTTTTTCTCCAACCCCATGAGTTCAATACTTTCTTTCTACGCTGTCAGCTTAATACTCGCACTGTTCGCTTTCCCCCTTACGTTCCAAGCCTTTCCTAAAGCGCGTGACAGAGGGTTTTGCAGCTGCCGGTCCCTAGGCCTTATCCTTGCAACCTACGCCCAAAGCCAACTAGGTCGCATAGGGGTCAATCCCTGGCAGACAAAGCTACTTTTTTTTCCTCTTATCTATATTTTCATCTGGCTTTACTGGCTGTTTCGCAACCACAAATCTTTAAAAGGCTGGATTCAAGAAAGCACCCCCCTCCTGCTGGTTTTGGAAGGTGCCTTTCTGATCATTTTTGCTTACGCACTCTGGGTCGTGGCCCATAACCCGGGTCTTGTCGGCACTGAAAAAATGATGGATTTTGCTATCCTAAAGACAGTAGCAAAGAGCTCCGTCTTCCCCCCGTCCGACCCGTGGCTTTCAGGAATAAAATTGAATTATTACTGGTTCGGTCACCAATCGGCGGCACTGATGGGAAAACTTGCAGGATTGGCACCTGAAATCACTTACAATCTAATGCTCGCATATATTTTTGCCCTGGCTTTTCAACTTTCCTGCGGCCTGTTTCTGGCTTGGGGCATGAATATTTCTCAGTCTCTACTGGGAGCCTCACTAATTACTCTGGCCGGCAATCTGGTACCAGTTTACAGCTTTCTCAACAACCATGGAGATATTACTTTATGGGCCGCCTCCAGAATTATCCCCAACGCAATCACTGAATTCCCTCTCTTCAGTTTAATAGTCGGAGATCTGCACGCTCATTTTCTCCAGCTACCGGTCTACCTTCTCTTCATCTACTGGCTGGCCCCCATTACCCGCGAAATCAGAACGAAAGCCAATCTTCTAACCCGGATTGTCATTCTCAACCTGCTGGTACTGGCCACCGTTCAGGGTAATCCCTGGGCCTTGCCGGCGATGTTCACTCTCTTTTTCATTTATAAAGCCAGAGGGAGGTTCTCTCTTCCCTGGTTTACATTGCTTCCAGCCCTGTTGCTTCTTCCCCTGCACTGGGAAGTCAGCGGATACCCGTTGGCAATAGGCTGGGTCAGCCGGGCAAATAGCAACCCCATCGGCCCTTTTCTACTCATGTGGGGAATTCCCCTGCTACTGCTAAGCCTCTACCTGAGTTTGACCATAAGCGACTTTAAAGTCTGGCAAAAACAAAACATCTTTTTCATCCTCCCCCTGCTTCTGGCATTCCACTCACTCACAACAGCCCTGACTGCAGGACTAGCCCTGGCTTTCTGGCTAAAGGTTCCCCGAGAAAACACTAGCAGTTGGTATCCCCTGGCAACTTGTGGACTGCTGTTATTACTCATCCCTGAATTGATATTCATTAAAGGCGCCTACGGGCCACCTTTTGAGCGCATGAACACCATCTTTAAAATGTATTATGCGGCTTGGCCATTACTGATGGCAAGTACTACTTTTGCAGCCTTTAAACTCTCAGAAAGGTACAACGCTATCCGCTTTCAACCGGTCGCTCTGCTGATTGCTCTTATCTTGGCCACAACCTTCGTCTTTCCCGGAGTTGTAACCGCTGTAATAAAAAGACAGCCCCTTAATTTGTCTCTCAATGCTTTTGTACCTTTACGCAAAATACACCCCACAGACATGAAGATTATTGAATGGCTTGACAAAAACACCGAACCCGGTGATATTTGTCTGGAAATTCCTGGGGAATCATATACCTGGGGTGGACGCATAGCCGCTCTCAGCCACTGCAGCACAATCCTGGGATGGCGACAACATGAAGCTCTATGGCATCAGAACAATCCCATAATTGACATAAGAGCCAGAGAGGGCAGACAATTTTTCACCTTGGGGAAAATGGATGAAAAAATTAACATTTTGAAAAAATATAAAATCAAATGGGTCGTCAATGGAGAACTGGAAAATTCCGTTATCGGCAATTTTTTCTTCAAACAGTTCTCACAAAAAATCATAAGCAATGAATTTCAGTGGAATGATTGCGCTGTTTACAAAGTCAATTCACTTGCAACAAATCATAACTGATAAATTTGTATAAACCGAGGTTTTCGCGAAATACGGGATGACACGGTAACAAATTCCACCCGCTTCGCTGCGAAAAGTAAACCCGACCTTTTTTAATGAGAATGCAGCTTGAAAAATCTAATGAGTTGGGGAATGTACCCCAAAATCAAAAACCGAACCTTTGTCTTCAACGACCAAGACGCACTCAAATCTATTATTGCCAAACCGCATGAATTCATCCCCTACGGCAATGGCCGAAGCTATGGTGACAGTGCCTTAAACAACAATATCATCTATGTCAAACCTTATAATTATTTTATCGATTTTGATGAAAATGACGGTTTGCTACAGGTCCAGTCCGGAGTGCTTTTGGGGGAAATCCTGGAAGCATTTGTCCCTAGGGGATGGTTCTTGAAAACAACACCAGGCACTAAATTTATTACCATCGGCGGCGCTATAGCCGCAGACATCCATGGCAAAAATCACCATCATGAAGGCTGTTTCAGCGAGTGTATCAAAGAATTCAAGATCATGCTACCTGATGGCAAAATTGTTTCCTGCTCAAAGGAAACCATTCCTGAACTATTTTGTGCCACCTGTGGCGGGCATGGGCTGACCGGGATTATCCTCTCGGCCGGAATCTACCTAAAAAAAATCAGGTCGAAATACATTGAACAGACGACCATCAAAACTAAAAATCTCGAAGAGACCTTTAACACTTTCGAAGAATACTATAACGCTCCTTACTCTGTCGCCTGGATTGATTGCTTGGCTAAAGGAAGCCAGATGGGTAAAGGCCTGTTGATGGTCGGCAATTTTAAAAAGGACAATCAACTGGACTACAAGGAAAAAAACAAGTTTTCCATCCCTTTTCACTTTCCATCCCAAGCCCTCAACAACTGGAGTGTGAGAGCCTTCAATTGGCTCTACTACAACAAAATTAAAGAAAAAATTTCAAAGCAGACTGTCGATCTTGATACTTTTTTCTATCCCCTGGATGCTATCAGCCATTGGAACCGCATTTATGGCAGAAATGGATTTCTCCAATATCAACTGATTTTACCCAAAAACAACAGCCAGGAAGGTTTGAGCAAGATCTTAAAAATAATCTCTGATTCTGGCAAAGGATCATTCCTTGCAGTCCTGAAGCTCTGCGGAAAAAGCAATGAGAATTACCTTTCTTTCCCCATGGAAGGTTATAGCTTCGCCCTTGATTTCAAGATTGAAAAAGGACTTTTTTCCCTGCTGGATCGGCTCGACAAAGTCGTCATTGAACATCATGGGCGTATCTATCTTTCCAAGGATGTCCGTACCAGCCGGCAAGCATTTGAACAGGGCTATCCTCAAATAGAAGCTTTCAGAAAATTCAGAAAAAGACACAAGTTGGGCTTGAAGTTCCAATCATTGCAGTCAAAACGATTAGGCATATAAATGAGCTACATATTGATTATCGGAGCCAAGAGCGACATTGCCAAGGCCGTTGCCAGAGAGTATGCCAAACATGGCTACGACCTTTACCTGGCCGCCAGAAATGCGCATGAGCTCCATAAATTCGCCCGTGACATTTCTGTCAGGAGCCAGAGAATTGTTAAAATACTTGAGCTTGACATCCGGGACTTCAAAAGCCACCATTTTTTTTACGAACAACTTGAGGAAAAACCTTTAGGCACAATCTCGGCGGTGGGATACCTGGGAACTCAATATAAAGCACAAACAAATTTTCACGAATTGCAACGTATTGTTGAAACTAATTTTACTGGGATTGCAAATTTGCTCAACATCGTTGCCTCCGACTTGGAACAGAGAAGACATGGATTTATTGTCGGAATTACGTCTGTGGCCGGCGATCGCGGCCGGAAAAAAAACTATATTTACGGCTCGGCCAAAGCCGCTTTGGGTGCATATCTCTCAGGTTTAAGGAACAGTCTTCATGGTGCCGGGGTTCATGTAATGACAGTAAAGCCGGGATTCGTGGCGACAAAAATGACGGCTGGCATGGATCTGCCTGAAAGGTTGACAGCCCAACCGGAAGATGTGGCAAAAGTTCTTTTCAAGGCCCAGCAAAAAAAGAAAAACGAGATTTATGTTAAATCAGTATGGCGTTGGATAATGATGATTGTCAAGGTGATACCAGAATGGAAGTTCAAGAAGATGGACATTTGAGCCTTATTTCAAAAGGACATGGAGATATTTCTCTCTCTCCGAGGTTAACTGTGACATTTCAGCTTTTGCAACTGCTCCGGATTAAACAATGGCTCAAGAATTTATTCGTTCTCGGGCCACTTTTATTCTCCGGGAAATTCCTCGATTTTGCTTCAGGCCAGAAAGCTTTCGCTGCGATGCTGCTCTTTTGTCTTGCTTCATCTGCCACCTATATAGTCAATGATTTAAAGGATGTAGAGTATGACAAACTCCATCCCAGAAAATCCAGGACCAGACCCTTGGCATCAGGCACAGTCACCCAAAAACAGGCTATTATCTTGCTGATAATTTTATATTCAATGCTCTTTTTGGGATTATTTAAATACCAACATATAATCCTTCCAATTGCAGTTTACATAATCTTGAATCTCTTTTACTGTTTTTGGCTCAAACACCAGCTCATCGCCGATATAAGCTCAATTTCTATCAGTTTCGTGCTAAGGGTTTATACAGGAGCTCTTGCCATCCAGGTTGTTCTGTCCTCATGGATGTTCATAACAACCTTTTTTCTAGCCTTGTACATAGCCGGCATAAAACGTTACCAGGAGTTAAGGAGCTACGGCAACAATGGGAGAAAGATCTTACGCAATTATAGCGAGCGGCTCCTAATCTGGATCATCAAAATCTCTGCAACTGGAACTTTGATATTTTATACCCTTTACGTCATAACTGTTAACCGGAAAATGATTTTAACAATTCCAGTTGTCATTTTAGGCCTGTTCCGCTACTGGTTATTGGTTGAAGTAGATGACGGAGGAGAAACCCCCGCAGAACTCTTATTTTCTGATCAGCCATTGATAGCATCTATTTTTATCTGGATTGCATTATCAATGCACGCGGTATGGCCGCATTAAAAACCAGACGGTTAAATGAAACGACTTGAGCGACTCAAATTCATTTGCCTCAAAGAGCATGCTTTTGCCATTACGTTTATTATCATTGCCCTTGGCATCGGGCTGCGATTCGGCGGCCTCAATTTCGACCAGGGACAACAACTACATCCCGATGAACGCTTCTTAAGAATGACGATGGAGGCCATTGACTGGCCCTCATCATTTAACCAGTATTTTGACAGTAAAATTTCCCCTCTTAATCCAACCAACCACCGAGAAACCTTCTATGTCTATGGCGATCTGCCCCTTTTCTTGGGTAAAGTCCTACTGGATATCGGTTTAAAAACTTCCCCTCAATCACCAGCCATGACCCTGCGCACCTTCAGCGCCTTTGTCGATATAATCCTGATTGTCATTGTTTTTCTCCTCGGTGCCCAAACCGTAGATTATCATACCGGCCTGCTGGCGGCGGCACTTTATGCACTTGCCGTCTTGCCTATACAACTATCCCATTTTTTCACCGTAGACCCGTTTCTCAACCTTTTTCTATCCATCTCTTTCCTGTTCTTAATCCACTATATACAAAAGCCAAGCTGCGGCAAAACATTGCTGGCGGGATTGTTCTGGGGGCTGGCCCTAGCATCAAAAATCAGCGCCCTGATCTTTGCCCCCGTCATTTTAGCTGCAGGCCTGCTGGTTATAAAAAAATACGGCTACCTGAAAACGGCTGGATGTTTAGGAGCGGCTCTCTTCATGACCGTCATCAGTTTCAGATTTTTCAACCCCTACGCCTTTGCCGGACCACACTGGTACAACCTGTCTTTAAACCCGGTCTTTTTGGATAACCTTGCCACCCTGAAAAGGATTTCTCAACCTTTTTCCGGGTTCCCCCCCTCCCTGCAATGGGCCTTTCAAACCCCTTGGCTTTTTCCGCTAAAATCTATGGCTCTTTGGGGCCTGGGTCTGCCGTTTTTCATTGCCGCAGCATTCGGAATCGGACTGTTTTTACAGAAAATCATCCGCCACCGACACCCGGAAGCAACGCTTTTGCTGTTCTGGACCATTCTCAACATCGCGATCATCGGCGCCATGCCTAACCAAATAATCCGCTACCTGCTGCCCGTCTACCCAATGGCCGCCATCTTTGCCGCTTTCGCCCTGCTTGAACTGCGAAAAAAACTCTCCCAATCAAGCAGGTGCTCCTGCTGGCCATTATTACTGACCCTGTTACTGGTATCAGGCTGGGCTTTTGCGTTTACCACCATCTACCGAAAACCAATGACCAGGATACGTGCTTCCCGATGGATCTACAACCATATTCCACCAAACTCGAAATTGATCGTAGAAAGCTGGGACGATGCCTTGCCACTGGCGCTACCGGGCAACAATCCGGGGCAATATCAACAGATTACAATCAATCCGACCAACCAGGAAACAGAAACAAAAAAAGAGTGCTTGCTGAACTGTTTACAAAAGGCTGACTACATTGTTATCAGCAGCAGCCGCAATTATGCCAGCATTACCCGTCTGCCCAAGCGGTTTCCGCTGGCTTCAAGATATTATGAGCTGCTTTTCGGCAACTTAGCCGGCTTTTCTCTGGTAGCCCAATTTTCCTCACACCCCGAACTCGGCCCCGTCAAAATCATCGATGAGCAGGCAGAAGAAGCTTTCACTGTCTACGATCACCCCCGGGTTTTTATCTATCAAAAAGATAAAAACTTTTCGTCAGCTTTTCTGGCACAGGAATTTAAGGCTGTAAAACTACCGGCTGCCGGAACCTCTACCTCACCCCAATCTATCCGTCCCCCATTGTCGCCCATAACCATGACAACCCTGAAAAACCGTCAAGGCGAAGAGTTGATCTATCTTGCACGCTGGCTAGCTTTGCTTATAATACTGGGACTGGCCGGGCAATTTATCAGTTCCCGGCTTTTTTCTGGCACCGGATTTCCGGCTCGCAGTCTGGTTGCGGCCGGCGGCGCTTATATCTATGGACTGTTCCTGAAATATAGCCAGGTTAAAGCCGAGTACATCATTCTTGTGCTTGGCATCACTTTTTTCTGGCTGGCAATAAAAGGTCTTGTGGAAAACCGGGAACGAAAAGATGTTTGGCCTTCTCTGGTATTCTGGTCAACAATAATCCTGTTTATGGTTTTTCGGGCCTACAACTCTGCGATTGTCTGGGGCGAGCGCCCCTTTGATTTTTCCCTCCTAAATGCCATGACAAGAGCTGAAACCCTGCCGCCAATCGATCCTTGGTTTGCCGGATCCCCCTTGCGCTACCATGCTTGGGGCCAGTTTTTCATCGGGTTTTTGGGCCGTGTCGCCCACCTGCCTACGGCCCTGACTTACAATCTTGGTGCCGCCCTGGTTCCAGCCCTAGCAACCGAGCTTCTGTTCTGGGCGATCCGCTTTTACCGCAACCGGTTCCTACCCGCCATGCTCGGTATTACAGTTATCTACTTCTCCGGCAACCTTTCCGCTTGGTTCTTTGCACCATGGAAAAAAGGCTGGTGTTTTGCTGATTTCTGGCAGCCCAGCCGCATAATTCCAGGAACCATCAACGAGTTCCCTTTCTGGAGCTCTCTTTTCGCCGATCTGCATGGTCATTTTATCGGTCTTGTTTTCAGCGCCCAGTTTCTGGCCGCCATCTTTCTCCTGCAAAAATCCTCTCCCGAGACCAAATGGAAGGCCGGGCTTCTGGGAGGGATAGCACTCGGCTGGCTGGTCCTGAGCAACCCATGGTCTGGCCCCGTCTATGTCTTGTTTCTGGTACTCCTATTAATGACCAAAACATCACTTAAAGAAGTCGTCCCAGGTTTGATCATGCTGCCACTAGCCTTGCTCTGCAGCCTACCTTTCTGGTCCGGACCAGGAGGAATTATTACCTTTTCAACATCTTCCCTGCACACAGACTTCACCCAGTTTTTTATCATTTTTGGACCTTTCCTGGTAACTTATCTGATCTGGTTGCAACAAATATCTCAAGCCTCCTATCCTGCAAGCTTTTTGTTTATAGCCGGTTGTGGTAGTATACTTTATCTTTTTCCTCTAACCCTGGTAGCAGCCACCATGATCACCCTACTGACGTTTTTCTTGATCTGGAGGCACTCATACAACAATCAGACTATTTTCCCCTACCTGTTCCTGATCACCGGGCTCCTGGTGATTATTGGCTGTGATCTTTATATTATGGTGGATCGCATGAACACGATCTTTAAATTTTATTTCGAAATCTGGATACTGCTTGGTTTAGGCGCAACCCTGACAATAAATCAGATCCAAGTCAAAAACAGGGAATCAAGGTTCAAAACCTTGGCCTGTTTCCTTATCCTTACTTCCGGTTTTCTAACCTCGATAACCACCGTGAGAGCCTGGTGGTCAAATCCCATTGTCAAAAATCAGAAAATCACCTTCAATGGTCTTCATTTTCTTGCCTCCCAACCCGGCGAGGCCCTGACCCTGGCCTGGTTGGACAAGCTTAAAGGGCAACCCACCATAGCGGAAGCGGCAGGTCCGTCCTATGCAGAATTTAGCCGATTTTCAGCATTTACCGGACTGCCAGCGGTAATTGGCTGGCAATATCACGTTTTTCAGCATGGGCACTCTCTAAGAGAAATAGCCAAACGGCGGCAGGATATTAAACTTCTTTACCAGCAAACAAGCCATATCCGGAAAATTATTGAGCGCTACGATATCGAGTATGGCATTATTGGTGAACGGGAAAAAAAGTGCTATGGCAACAACGCCGGCAGAGGTTGGCGAAAAGCCGGTTGGAGACCGATATTCAGATCCGGTGGATATGAAATCTGGGGCAATCCCAAACTATAAACTATATTAAAACAATGAACTCGACGCTGAAAAAAAAATTAAGTTCATTACTCGATTTCGACTTTTTCTGGTTGATATTTCTGCTCGTCTTGGCCGGTCTGATACGCTTTATCAACCTTGGAAAACCCCCTTTCCAGCATGATGAATCAATTCATGCCTGGTTCTCATATCTGTTATGGCAAGGACATCCCTACAAATATGACCCTGTCTATCATGGGCCTTTTCTGTACCTGACCAACGCCCTAGTCTATAAATTCTGCGGAGCCAACGATTTCAGCGCCCGGCTACTACCTGCCCTTTTCTCCGTTGGTCTTATAGGTCTATGCCGCAGCCTCAAAAAATATCTCGGCAAAACCGGTTGGATAGTGGCAGCCATGTTCATTGCTCTGTCGCCTAGCTTCTCTTATTATGGACGCTTTCTCGGCCATGACACTTATGTCGCATTTTTCACTTTGGCAATTGTCGTCCTGGGACTCAAGTTTACTGAGCAAAAATCTCCCCGTCCCCTGTTACTGATGGGGGTGGTCCTTGGCTGTTTTATCGCCACAAAAGCATGTTTTTACCTACATCTAGCGATCTTCAGCAGTTTTTTTGTTTTCATCTCGGCTTTCGACACTTTCGGCCCAAACCTGCCCCGCCGGGTTTTATGGCAACGGGCTCTCTCTTTCATCAGGGCCTATCGCTGGACTTTCCTCAAGGCCATGATTTTG
The DNA here is from genome assembly GCA_024763055.1 of Desulfobulbaceae bacterium. GTDB lineage: Bacteria > Desulfobacterota > Desulfobulbia > Desulfobulbales > Desulfobulbaceae > DRLX01. The sequence goes on along the minus strand of JANTGH010000083.1, from coordinate 1,128 downwards.
TTTCTGCTGGTTTACACCACCCTCTACAGTTCCTTATTCACCAACTGGCAGGGAGTCTGGGACGGTATTTACCAAACTCTCTCCTACTGGGGCGGCCAACAGTTCAATCCCCGCCTGCCCGGCCCTTTCTATTATTACCTGCCACGCCTTGTTTTACATGAACCGGTTTTCTACCTGGCAATGCCGGCCCTGTTTCGCATCGGTATGAAAAAAGCGGCAAGCTTTGATCTTTTTCTGGCCTACTGGACCTTGACCACCTTTTTTCTTTACAGCTTTGCCAACGAAAAAGTCCCCTGGCTCCTGATCCATATCCTGCTGCCGATGGCCCTGCTGGCCGGACGGCAAGCACAGTGTATCTGGAAGAAAAAGAAAAACCGGGTCGGGTTGCTAGTCATCCTAGCCCTGCTCTTTTCCTGGAGCCTGCGCGACAACCTCGAACTTCTTTACTTCTCCCCGCCAGCCAGCCCCCACCTCTTAAAATATATGTCTAGCAGCAATGATGTTAAAAAAGCAGCTCTGATTATAAAAAAATACCGGGAAAAACCAGGACAGGTTTTCATCACTGGACAGGCCACTTGGCCTCTGGCTTGGTACCTGAGAGGTCAGCCGATAAGTTATCAGCTCTTAAATGGCTGGGAAAAGACCGCCGTCCTGCTGGTCAGCGATGCCGCGCCCAAAAACACCGTGCCTCATTTTATTCCGCAGCGTTTCCTCCTGCAAACCTGGTGGCTTCCAGATTTTCGGCAGCTTTTCAGCTCAGAGCTTCTGCCCTATCTGGGTTGTCATGAAGTACAGCAGAGTATCGGTAAATCATATTTTATCCTCTCAATCAAGTCAGACCAAAATCAAAGTTACACCCAGACTACAAAAGTAAAAAGGGGAAATCCTTAATTTCGTCAGTTCGAACTCTATTTGGAAGGATGCCAGACTCTCACCAAACCACCACCAACCATTTAATATAATTGCTGAAAGAAACTTGGATCAAACACAAAAAAAGGCCGCTTTCTGCAAAGAAAACGGCCTTTTTGATATTTGGCTCCCCGGGTAGGATTCGAACCTACGACCTAGTGGTTAACAGCCACCCGCTCTGCCGGTTGAGCTACCGAGGAATAGTCGAAACAGGTAATC
>JANTGH010000082.1 GCA_024763055.1 Desulfobulbaceae bacterium | reverse complement strand
GCAGTCGTCATGCGGCTTGCCCGCATGACGACTGCAGGATTTAGGTAAGAATATGAATGATAACGATATGAGTAATACCCTGCTGCCGGCTATACAAAAAAAAGCCGACACTTTAAACCAGCTTATTGACGGAAGCCGCGACAAATATGCCGATGGGCCGGCCATCGGCATGGCCCTGGAAGAGTCATTAACATACACGGAATTTCATGATCGGATTCTGCTTCTTGCCTCCCTCCTTCAATCAGAAGGCGTCTGTCATGGAGACAGGGTTGCCCTGCTTGGGGAGAATTCCCACAACTGGGGAACGGCTTACCTGGCAATCGTCCGCCTCGGTGCAGTGGCCGTCCCTATACTGCCGGATCTTCCGGAAGCTGATGTTCACCATATTCTATCGGAAATGACCTGTGATGTGGTTTTTCTCACTCAGCGACAGGTTGAAAAGATCTACGATATTAAAAAAGAGCTGGAAATAATTGTAGCCCTTGATGATTATACGGATGATACCGGCTTGCTGAAGATCCAGACTTTTTCCGATTATCTGAATGTGGCCCGCGCCCGTTTCTCGGATGACCTGAAGAATGACGCTTTACAGTTTTCAGAAGTGGACACCAATGATCTTGCCTCCATCCTCTATACCTCCGGCACCTCTGGTTTTTCCAAGGCGGTAATGCTCAGCCATGCCAATCTCTGCGCAAACGCCTATTCAACGGCATGTATCATTACCATTGAACCCGGCACGGTTTTTTTGTCCGTTCTTCCTATTGCCCATACTTATGAGTTTACCGTTGGTTTTTTAATGCCACTGATCAAAGGTTGCCGGATAGTGTATGCCGGAAAGGCACCGACTCCCGCAGTTCTTAAGAAAATTTGCGCCGTGGAGCGTCCGCATGGCATGTTGGTGGTTCCGCTGGTTATGGAAAAAATTTATAAGAAACGAGTCCTGCCGGCCATTGAAAAGAATAAAATGTTGTCCCTGCTCTGCCGTTTTGGTGTCGGTCGCCGGTTTGTCTGTCGTAAGATTGGGAAAAAACTCATGGATTTTTTCGGCAGTCGCCTTGTAGTCATGGGAATTGGTGGCGCTGCCTTGAATCCGGAGGTTGAGACCTTCCTGCGAGCGGCAGGTTTTCCCTTTCTTGTTGGGTACGGTATGACTGAATCGGCGCCTTTGATTGCCGGAGGGCCTCATGGAGATGTCTCCATTACGCATTGCTCTACCGGTAAGCCCGTGCCCGGGGTAAAGGTGAGAATTGCCACCCCGAACGAGGAGACGGGTATCGGTGAAATCCAGGTTCAGGGACCAAATGTAATGCAGGGCTACTGGAATGATCCCGAGGCCACCAATGAAACATTTACAGAGGACGGCTGGCTGAAAACAGGGGATCTCGGCTTTGTTGACGAGCTGGGAAATGTACATGTTCGGGGACGGTCAAAGTCGGTTATTGTGCTTGCCAATGGAGAAAATGTCTATCCCGAGGTTATAGAGCACAAGCTCAATAGATATCCATTACTGGTGGAATCACTGGTGCTGGAAAACAGGGGGATGCTTGAGGCCTGGGTTTATCCCGATTACGAGTTCATTGATGAAGTAACAGTGGGACAAAGCAGAGAACAGCGGCATACCTATATATTGTCTCAGTTGGAACAAATCAGGACAACAATCAATGAGCAGCTAACCAGTACCTCCAGATTGTCACGGATACTGGAACGACGGGAACCTTTCATCAAAACGGCAACCCACAAGATAAAACGCTACCTCTATACCGCTGACACCATGCCGGGTTGAGCGGATGCGGAGACAATTTATTTCGTGACAGTGAGGGAATGGATTATTTTGTTGGTTTTTAACCCGACTAAACCCAATGAGTAATGGCATTGTGAAAAGTTGTATGCGAATGAACTGTGAATTTCAGATTCATGTATGATCAATTAGTTAGATACAATAAGAACCAGAGGAGAAGAGGAATGAAAAAGAAAAGTATCGTTGCTGTGGTTGCGGCCCTGGCCGTTAGTGGTACGGCATATGGCTCCGGGTATCGTATCCCGGAACAGTCGGTTGACTCCGTTGCCAAAGCAGGTGCAAATGTTGCCTATACCACCGGTGCCGACGCATCCTATTATAATCCTGCCAATATGTCCTGGTTGGAAGACCGCGGTTATCTTGAAGGCAATCTGGAATGGATTCACCTGAAATCCATCACCTATAACGATAATCGGACCTCGCAGTTTAATGGCGAGTCCGAAAAAGAGGATTTTGTTCTGCCGACATTTTTTGCCGTTTCACCGGATTACCATAATTTTCGTGTCGGCCTTTCCCTGACTTACCCGGGTGGTCTGTCCAAGCAATGGCCTCAACCCTACCCTCGGACCTTTGCCGAGGAGTTTACTCTGAAGGTTTATGAATTCGGGGCCTCGGCTGCATATAAAATTAATGATATGTTTTCATTTGGCGCCGGTGTACGGACAATTTACGCGGATGCGACGGTGAGGAGCGCCGGAATGGTTGCGCCCGGTGTGACTGCCAGCCGTTACATGGATGGGGATACCTGGGAATGGGGTTACAATCTGGCCTTAAGCGCCCGGCCGACTTCGGCCATGAATCTCAGTGCAACCTATCGGTCCAAGGTGGACCTGGATCTTGAAGGCGATGCCAGGCTTGCCACTTCCGCCGGTCCCGGGATGTATAACGGTGTGGGCGCGGTATCGGTTCCACTACCGGCGGTTCTCTCCCTTGCCGGCTCCTATACATTTTTTGATCAGTTGACGGTAGAGCTTGAGTATGAACGCACCTACTGGTCCGACTATGAAAAGCTTGATTTTGTCTATCCCGCACCCTTGGTCAATCCGGTCTTGAATATGGCATTTGATCAGCCCAAGAGCAAAAGTTGGGATGACAGCGATACCTATCGTATCGGCTTGACCTATGATACAAAAAAGTCCTTTATCCTGATGGCGGGATTTGCCTATGATAAGACACCGATTCCGGATTCCACTCTTGGTTTTGATCTGCCGGATTCCGATGCTTATCTTTATTCTTTCGGCGTTCGTTACGAGGCAACCGATCAGTTGGACCTGGGCTTTGGCTATTTATATGATGATAAGGATGACCGTAGCGCAGTCAATGGTATAACGCATGGGGAATATTCCGGTTCCGGAGCCCATGTGGTGACCTTCGGGGTTTCGTATAAGCTGTAATACAAGAGTGCCGGGAAAACCTGTCGCACTATCAGAAAGGGCGCGGAATTGCTTTTCCGTGCTTTTTTCTGTGCAGTTATGGATGATTTCAGCCGAGAAGCAGGTTATTGGCAAAGCTGATAATCGGCAGGATAACCTTGGAAATGATGCCGGTGTAGAACAGCCCCAGCAACAGGATAAAGCCAAAAGGTTCAAGTTTTGCGTAGCCGCGTGCCGTTTGCGGCGGGAGCAGTCCTATCAATACCTTTGAACCGTCCAGCGGCGGAATCGGTAGACAGTTGAATACCGCCAGCATTATATTAATCCAGACACTTGCCACCAGCATTCCGGCAAGAGGCCTGAGGATGTACATGGGGATAATCGGTACCATGACGAGAAACTTGACCAGAATTGCACTGGCAATGGCCAGCAGGATATTGGCTCCAGGCCCGGCAAGCGCGACCAGTAACATGCCTTTTTGCGGATTTTTGAAATAGCTGGGATTAACCGGAACCGGTTTTGCCCAGCCGATTTTCATGATGATAAAAGCGATAACTCCAAGTGGGTCCAGGTGCTTGAGCGGATTCATGGTCAGGCGACCGGCATTTTTAGCCGTTGGGTCGCCCAGACTCCAGGCCACATAGCCATGGGCCAGTTCATGAAAGGTCAGGGCCAGGAGAAATGGTGGTGCAAGAATGACAAGCTGCTGCAGAGTGTGATTAAGATCCATCTTGTGTTGGTTTATTGTTTTGGAGGGGAGGAGGGTAAACAGGATGCTCCCCGACACGGGTTACCCGGTGCCGGGGAGGAGAAACATACTGATTATTCGTAGGTGATGCATTCGGCCGGACAGGAGGCGATTGCTTCATCAATACACTCTTCATCGCCACCTTCTTCCTTTATCACAGTAGCATGGCCGGCTCCCTCGTCAAAGGCAAATATGTCCGGGCAAAGTTCCACACAGCTTTCACAGCCTATACACTCCTCTGTATCAATTACTACTTGTTTAGCCATTTTTTATCTCCGTTCGTTGAAAAATTATTTGATCAAGAGAAAAATACCCGGGATATGTCATCTCCGAGCCTTCTCTCGTGCTTCGTTCTCCTTTGACTGATAAGGATGATAGTTTTGTTTGACAAGGGCTAATGCATCTTCTTTTGTCTGCAGGATGCCATTTAACTGGTTTTCAAGAACATGGTTGATGATGGTCCTGAATTGCGGCCCCGGCAGGTAGCCGAGTTCCTGCAGATCACGGCCGCTGATGAGCGGGACTGTTTCTCGTAGAGCAGTCACAAACAGAGAAACTGCTTTTTGGATATATTTTTTCCGGGCAATGGCCATGAGGTAGAGCAGACCTACGTTGTCCAGATCAAGAAGCAGCCAGTAGATTTCACTTGGCTTCATGAATGGGCGTCGAAGCATTTCTCGGGCAATACGTTCCCCTTCCGTCTTCTGGCGGATGAGCAATTTCGTCTGCTTGGCCGGGATTTCAAAACGATCGCAGAAATTGATGAGTTCCCTGACCCGTGATCGGCTCATGATGGCAAGGACAGCAACGGCCCAGAAGGCACAGGGTGTGTTCAGGTATAATAGCCGGAACCAGGAGACAGCGCGGCCGGCCTGGGTCATGACGTGGATAAAGCGGCGGTCGATTTTCAGATTGGGACGCAGGTCAGGCCAGAGAAAGGGGAAAAGGGAAAATTCGTTCATTCTGCGCAAGGCAGGCAACGGGTTGTCCTCCGAGAGGATCTGTTTGAGTTCGCCAAAGAACCGGGCCCCGGAGAAGCGGTCAAACAGATTCATACGAACCGCGTTTTTGATGAGCTTTTTCGTATGCGGGGTGATGTGGAAGTCCAATCGTTGTTCAAAACGGATGGCTCTGAATATTCTGGTCGGATCTTCAACAAAACTTAAATTATGGAGTACTTGGATTCTTCGTTCTTTAAGATCATTCTGGCTGTTGAAAAAATCAACCAGGACACCGAATCGGTCAGGGTTAAGATGGATGGCCATGGCATTGATGGTGAAGTCCCGCCGGTAAAGGTCAAGTTTGATGGAGGAGAGTTCCACCGTGGGCATGGCAGCGGGATATTCATAATATTCCAGACGGGCGGTGGCTACGTCAATCCGCCTGTCATCAGGAAGAATCACGGTTGCGGTCCCGAATTTTTCATGGGTCCGCACAGTGCCTTTATGGTAGCGGGCCAGTTCCTTGGCAAAGCGGATCCCGTCCCCCTCAATGACGATGTCGATGTCCAGATTTTTCACCTGCAGCAGCAAGTCACGAACAAATCCCCCTACAACAAAGGCATCGTATCCCAAGCTATCTGCTATCTCCCCAACATTTCTAAGAAGCAGGATGATATCTTTTTTCAGGTTGTCGGAAATCAGGGCGCTCAGGTTGCGGGTTCGTTCCACCGAAGGATGCTCATCTTCCTGCAGTAAATTTTTCGGCAGATGGGCCGGGTCATTGACCAGTAGATTGAGAAGATCCGTTCGGGTGATAACCCCTATGAGTTGTTCGCCATCCATGACCGGAATGAGCCGCTGCCGATGTTCGATGATTTGCTCCTGGATATCGGCCAGTGTTGCCGTGACAGGCAGAGTGGCGATTTCTGTGGTCATGTATTCGGAAACCGGCAGGTGGCCGAGTTTGTGAAAGATTGCCTTTTCCACCACTCTTCTTGAAATCATTCCCAGCAGTCCGGAAGGGAGTATTTTGCCGCCGTGTTCCGCCGGTGAATGTCTTGCTACCGGCAACACCGTTATATTGTAACGGGTCAGCACGGTGTTGGCCTCGTCAATTGAGGTCTCCGGGGGAATGGTCAATACCGGTGCCGACATGATTTCACCGGCGATAGCCTTTGGCTTGATATATCTATGCAGAAGCCCGATTAGTTTTTCTTCAGCCTCAAACAGGGTCATGTCCCGTATAGTGGCCGAGGCTGCTGAGGCGTGGCCGCCGCCACCGAATTCACGGGCGATGTGACCGACATTGACCTCGGGAATTCTGCTGCGGGCAATCAGATACATTCGCTCACCCATGCAGATCAGGCCGAACAGGACATTTATGTTTTCCATAACCATGAGCCTGCGGATAAGGACGGCAAAACCATCGATATATTCGGGCAGGGTCAGTTTGGCGATGACCACGTCAATGGACTGAATGGTATAGGTCCGCGCCTGTTGATGCAGTCTTCCCAACAGACTGATTTGGTCGGCGCTCAGCTCGTGCGAGACAAACTGTGTGACGACATCAAGGTTGGCCTGCTGTTCGAGCAGCCAGGATGCGGCCTTCAGGTCTGCCGGGGTAGTAGTGGAATGAAGAAAAAAGCCGGTATCCTCGTAAATGCCGAGGGCCATGAGCGTTGCCTCGTCTTCACTTATCCGGATATGTTTTTCCTGAAATATTTCGGTAAAAATGGAAGTGGTCGAGCCGATGGCTTTGACAATTTCAACTGTTCCCTTTAAGTCGTCTGGAGCGTCTGGATGATGGTCATAGAGATGAATTTCCAGCCCAGGATTTTTAAGACATTCCCGCAATCGACCTATACGCCCGGGATGGCGGGTGTCGACGACGATCAAACGGGAAACGGCCGCAAGATCTATGTGTTTAATTTTCTTGAAATCATAGATGTTGCAGAATTCCTGGGCCAGAAAATCCCGCAGGTTTTTTTCCTGGGATCCGGCAAAAACGAGTTCGGCTTCAGGATAGAGTTTTTTGGCCGCAACCATGGCGGCCAGACCGTCAAAATCTGCGTTTATATGGGTGGTTATTACGTCCATGGGCGCAGTATACTCCATGGAAAGTGAGCGGCAACAGGAAAAAACAGCTTATTGCAGGAAGCTGTTTGACAATATGCTTTTACAGGGATGGTCTATTTTTCACGTCAATGAGATTGTTTCTTTAGAAGGAGTGTGGGCTGGGATTTTGCCAGCCGAATTGCTTCATCCATGGATAGGAAGCTGTTTCCCTGTCTGATATGAATGAGCAGGGTTTGCAGTGATTCCCGACGGGTTTTGAAAAATCGGGCCAGGGTGGAACCTTTTATCAGGACGCCGCGTTCAAGTAGAGATTCAACCGTATCGGTTGCTATCATGTTAAAGAGTTTCAGGGTAATGAATCCGGAGGTTTTTACCTGAGGATGATTTGTCGGCATTGGTTTGCTGCGCAGACTGGCATGCGCTCCGCCTTTACGAAAAATTGCTCCGGCAAGACCGGGCATGGCCGCTGACAGGGCCACGGTATTGCCGGGAATAAGGAGCTGGTCAAGGGAATCGCCGGCGCAGCCGTTGATGAAAATAGTTTCGATACGACTGGTGATGTAGTCATGATCAAAACCCGGCAGGTCAGAGAGTAAATCATACAGGCTGACCGCACTGGAGCAGGGGACGAGGAACCCCCGTTGCAGCAGGGTGGCAAGTCGCTTGGTTTTGTCCGTTTCGATGTTCAGGATAAGGGTTGGGTATTTTTTTATGGTCATGGTTTTTTATTTTTGTCGCGGCTGGTTATTTACTGTATCCACTGGAAAATCAAGGGGAGCGTGAGAAAAGAAAAGAGAATGCCGAAACCGACCATGGCAGAGGTCAGGCCGGGTCTGAGTCCGGCAATAGAGGCCAGGGCGCCGGCAGTTACCATGGGCGGCATGGCTGTTTCAAACAGGGAAACTTGAACGGCCTGGCCGCTTATGTCAAGAAGTTTGCATGCCAGGAGGAAAAGGACAGGAGTAATGAGTAGTCGAATCAAGAGTCCGACGATAAATGGACCGATTTCATGACCCGGCAGCAGAAATTGCATCTGGAAGCCAATGGCTACCAGGACCACTGGAACAAGAGAGCATGAGGCCGTTGTCAATATGGGTTTTAAGGTTGCAAGAAGGCTGTTCATTGGAAGAAAAAGCGCTGCTGTCAGGGCGATAAAAGGGGGGAACGTTATTATTTTAATCAGAATCTGCAGGGTGCCGGTTCGGGTGCCTCTACCGTAAATGGCCAGAATTAGAGTGCCATAGGTAGACAGGGCCAGAAAAGACCCGAGCTGGTCATACAGGATGGCGTAACTCACTGCGGAGATGCCGAAAAATTGTTCGACCATGGGGATGCCGAAAAATGAGGTGTTGCCGAGAGGGACAACCATCAGCAGGGCACCGGTGACTTCGCGCGGCCAGCGAGCAAGTTTGCAGACAAGCAGGGTAAGGGAGGCGGAAACGAGAACAACTGCCCATGGCATGAGCACCGTAACCAGCATGTGCGAGGAAATTGTCAGAGTCGGGACCTGCAATAAAATTAATGCCGGCAGAGCGATATAGATTACATACAGGTTGAGACTTCGATCAGTATCAGCAGGGAAGACCGGCAATTGTTTAAAGAGTAACCCGGCACCGAGAAAGAGAAGAAAAGGGAGGACTTGTTCCATGACGAGGTACTATACAATACCTTGCCAATGGGGCAATAAAAAATGGAGCGGGCTGATTTTTTGTAACGCAATGGTATCCATTGCTCGTTTTGTCACCGGAATGAGTGAATTAAAAGAAATTTTCGGAAACACAGCCGTATCTTTGTAAACGCTGGTGCCCGCACCAATGTAAGTTTGAGCGGCAGCCCCTTTGCGTGGCGCCGGGTTGAAAAATCGCAACAAATCTATAGCCCCATGGTCGATAATGACTTTGGGCCGCCTGAAAATTTTATTTCACGGGAATTGTCGTGCCCGCGTCGTCTATTGTCGTCAGAAGATTATCTGCATATAGATTCATGTCGGGCCGGGGACGTTTTGACGATGAACTATTGACAGCTTGTTTGCTTGACAAAATAACTTTTGGCAAGTATATTTAGTCGTTTTTATGTGTTGACAGGCGGGTGTAGCTCAGTTGGCAGAGCACAAGCTTCCCAAGCTTGGGGTCGCGGGTTCGAGCCCCGTTGCCCGCTCCAACGGGCTCTCCTTCAACGCATTGATTCGCGGTTTTTTGTTGAATAAGCGGGTCAAACCGGCCATACATTGATTGGGAATCGATGTACGAGAAAGTGGGCTCTGCCCGCTTTTTTTTATTGTCTTTTGCCGGGAAATTTCGGGAAAAGACAGGGTTGTTTAGAGAGGATACTCAGGAAGAATCTTGTGGGTGGTGAAGCGGTTACCGTTATAGAGCGTGTGGAGGAGTTCATCGCTCCGTTGCTGGCTGATATGGGTGTCGAGCTGGTGGAAATCCAGTATCAAAGAGAAGGACACGGCTGGGTACTGCGGTTTTTTATTGACAGGGAAGGGGGGGTGACGCTGGATGATTGTGCCGGTGTCAGCCGTGAAGTCAGTCGATATCTCGAAGTTGAAGACCCCATTGAACATGCCTATCATCTCGAAGTTTCATCCCCCGGTCTGGAGCGGCCGCTAAAGAAGAAGAATGATTTTGTTCGTTTTGTAGGGCGTAGAGCCAGGATTAAAATGCGGGAGAAACGTGATGGGCAGCGGGTTTTTATCGGCACGTTGCAGGGGGTGAAAGATGGAGATGTACTGCTTCATGTTGATGGCCGATTACATTGTTTTCCACTGGCCGATATCTCGCGGGCCAGGCTGATTCTTGAATAGAGGCGGGACAAAACCTATTGAACAAGTGAGTCCGGTATGTACGACGGAAGACCGACCGGAGGATTTGGAGTAAAATTATGGTGGGAACGGAAAATTTAAAAAGAATTCTTGATCAGATTTGCCGGGATAAAGGAATTGACAAGGCACTTTTGGTCGATGCCATTGAAGAAGCTGTCCGTTCAGCGGTCAGGAAAAAGTATGGCAGCCGTCGGGACATAGAAGTGCAGTTTAATGAAGAGCTTGGCGAGATTGAAGTTTTCCAGTACCGCACCGTGGTAGAAGAGGTTTTTGACGAGGAAACGGAAATCTCCCTTGAAGAGGCAAAAAAACTTGATCCCGAGGTTGAACTTGAAGATGATCTCGGTGAAAAACTGGATAATATTGCCGACCTTGGCAGGATAGCCGCTCAGTCGGCAAAGCAGGTTATCATTCACAGGATGCGGGATGCTGAGCGTGAAGTTATCTATGAGATGTTTCGTGATCGCCAGGGGTCTATTGTTAACGGCATTGTGCAACGTTTTGAACGCGGCAATATGATAATCAATCTGGGGCGCACCGATGCTATCCTGCCCCGGGATGGGCAAATTCCCAAGCGTTCATTTAAGCAGGGCGATCGCATTCGCGCCTATCTGCAGGAAGTCCTCCAGGACAGCAGGAATGCGCAGCTGGTGCTCAGTCGAACCTGTAATGAGTTTCTGGTTAAGCTTTTTGAGATGGAAGTCCCTGAAATTGCTGAAGGAATAGTAAAAATCATGGGGTGTAGTCGTGAGCCGGGATTTCGGGCCAAGATTGCGGTTTCATCCATTGAGTCCGATGTTGATCCGGTTGGGGCCTGTGTTGGTCTGAAAGGTTCCAGAGTGCAGAATGTTGTTCAGGAATTACAGGGTGAGCGGATTGATATTGTCCCGTGGAGTCCGGATCCTGCCAAATATGTCTACAATGCGCTGGCCCCGGCGGAAGTTTCCATGGTTATTGTTGATGAAGAAAACAAGTTGTTGCTTGTTGTCGTGCCTGATGATCAGCTTTCTCTTGCCATCGGCCGTCAGGGTCAGAATGTACGGTTGGCATCCAAGCTTATGAGCTGGCGTATTGATGTCAAAAGTGAGCAGCGGTATGCCAATCTTGAAGATGCAGGCTATCGCAGTCTTGTTGCCGTTGAAGGGGTTGACGAAAATCTGGCGGATCGATTTTTTGCAGCAGGCATTGTTTCAGCCGCAGTGCTTGCCGGCATGGAACCCGAGGATATTGCTGAAGCCGGTCGTACAGGAGAGGAGCAGGCCCGGGAGATAAAGGAACTGGCCGCTAATGTCCCGCCGGTAGAGATGAATGAGCCGGAAGAAGTGTCTGCGGTGCCTGCAGATGTTCTCCCCGAAGACGATGTGCCAAAAGATGAACCCGCTATAGAGACGCCTGCAGAGGCCCCTTTAGAGGATGCCGGTTCGGAAGATACTTCTGAAGGAGCAGAAAATGAACCTGAAGAGTCTTGATGAAGAGGGGGTATGTACTCGTGCAGACCTGCAGAGGATATGGTCGTAAACGTTCACGAAAGGAACTGTGATGGTTGGTGTTGCAACAGGAAGATTTTGTGGTGCGCAGGGCAGGTGGGTGAAGATTTGTTTAAGCAGGTTGCAGAAAATATAAAAAGTTTTGAAACAGACATTGTGTCTGTAGAATTGACGGATTAGGACAGGAGTATTGAATGAGCAGGGTCCGTATTTATGAGCTGGCTAAAGAAGCCGGATTTAAAAGCAAGGAGCTGGCTGATAAGCTGATAGCGATGGGATATCCGATTAAGGGGCACAGCTCCACGGTGGATGAGGATATGGCAGCAGATATCCGTCGTAAGGTTCTTGGACAGGGGAAGGTTGAGGTGACGGATGAACATATCCATATGAAAAAACGCCCGCCTACGGTCCGTAAACGTTCGACTACGGTTGTCAGGCGTCGATCAAAGGCCCAGAAAGAAGCGGCAGCAAAAAAGCTTGAGGAAGCAGTCGAGGCGGAGGTTGGTGAGCAGGAGGAGCAGGTTGTTCAATCTGTGACGCCGGTGGAACCGGTTGAATTTCAAGAACCTGTTGAATCTATCGAGGCCGAAACCACTATGGAAGAAGAGCCTTTGGCTGTTGAAGATGAGACCGGCGTTGCCCTTGAAGAAGAGCAGCTGACAGTTTCGGAATTAAAAGTGGAAGAACCTGTCGTTGAGGATACAGGTGTGGAAGAACCTGTCGTTGAGGATACAGGTGAAGAAAAAAAGAAACCGGAAGAACCGAAACGACCTAAAAGTCTGGCCAAAGTGGTGGGGCAGGTGACTATCCGGATACCGGAGAAGAAAAGCCGTCCGTCAAGACGGCCGGCCCGTCCAAAACCCGGTGCATCCGGCCGGATGCCGGCAGCGCCGGTTGTCGATAATCGCACTCCTGCCAGGGGTAAGAAAAAAGGTAAGCGTGTCGTTGCCATTGGCAATGAAGCATCGGACAGGACGAGGAAAGCCGCGAGAGGTGGTAAAAAAAGTAGAAGGCGAATAGATTTTTCCAGGGGTGATGTTGAGTTTATGCGCCCGATCCGGGGACGGAAGAAGAAAGGAGCCAGCAAGAAAAAGCCTTCCATGCAGACGCCGGTTGCTGATATGAAGGCCATCAAAAAACGGATTAAGGTGGTGGAGACCATTGGCGTAGGTGAACTTGCCAAGCGGATGGGTGTAAAGGTCGGTGAAGTCATTGCCAAACTAATGGGGCTTGGGGTTATGGCCACGGTGAATCAGTCTTTGGATGTTGAAACCGCCATTCTTGTGGCCTCTGATTTTGGCTATGAGGTTGAGCAGGCCATGACCGATGAGCTTGAAATAGAAGCACTGCAGGTACTGGAAGACGAGCATGGCGGAGAATTGGTATCCCGCCCGCCGGTAGTGACGGTTATGGGGCATGTTGATCACGGGAAAACCTCCATCCTTGATGCCATCCGCAAAACAGACGTGGTCGAGGGCGAAGCCGGCGGCATCACCCAGCATATAGGTGCCTATCACGTCAAGGCACCGTCCGGGGATCTGACTTTTGTCGATACACCGGGTCATGCCGCGTTTACCGAGATGCGATCCCGCGGAGCCAAGGTAACCGATATTGTGGTATTGGTTGTTGCTGCCGATGACGGGGTGATGGATCAGACCAAAGAGGCTATTGCCCATTCTCAGGCAGCGGAAGTACCTATTGTTGTGGCTGTGAATAAAATTGACAAGGAGAACGCTGATTCGGAACGAGTTAAACGGGAGCTCGGCGAATTCGGTTTATTGCCTGAAGACTGGGGTGGAGATACTATTTTTTGTGAAACCTCTGCTAAAAAAGGTATTGGTATTGAAGAGCTGCTGGAAAATATCCAGCTGCAGGCGGAAATTCTTGAATTGAAGGCTGATCCGAGTCGTAAGGCAAAGGGAACGGTTATTGAGGCCCAGCTGCATAAGGGCCGCGGTCCTGTGGCTACGGTTTTAATCCAGGAAGGCACACTGCGACCGGGAGATAATTTTGTTGCCGGTATGTATAGCGGCAAGGTCAGAATGCTGGTCAATGAGCGTGGTGAGCAGATTGTAGAAGCCGGACCTGCCATTCCCGTGGAGGTACAGGGTATCTCAGGGGTACCCCATGCCGGAGATGAATTTGTTGTTGTTACCGATGAAAAGATGGCCAAAGCGGTTTCCGGTTCCCGTCAGTTGAAGGTCCGGGAAAACGAACTGGCCTCGGTATCCAAGGTTTCTCTTGATAATCTGTTTGAAAAGATGGCCGAACAGGAAGTTCAGGAGCTTCGTATAATTTTGCGGGCCGATGTTCAGGGGACCTTGCAGGCATTTGGTCAGGCCGCAGAAAAGCTGTCGACAGATGAAATTCGGGTTAAGGTCCTGCATGAGGGTACCGGCTCAATCACCGAGAATGATGTGCATCTCGCGGCAGCATCTGAAGCCGTCATTATCGGATTTAATGTTCGACCATCGGTCAAGGTAAAGGATCTGGCCGAGCGGGAAGGGGTGGACATTCGTTCTTATGATGTCATCTATCATGCCCTGGAAGATATTGAAAAAGCAATGGTAGGGATGCTTGCTCCCAGTTTTGAGGAACGAATTGTCGGAACGGCTGAGGTGCGGGAGACGTTTCATGTACCCAAAGTCGGCACTATTGCCGGCTGTGCTGTTATTGATGGTAAGATTGAGCGTAATGCCGGTGTACGCGTTCTCCGGGACGGAGTTGTCACCTATACGGGAAACATCGGTTCGCTGAAGCGCTTTAAAGATGATGTCAAGGAAGTCCTTACCGGTTACGAATGTGGTATAGGTGTTGAAAATTTTAATGATATTAAGGTTGGTGATACGCTTGAGGCCTTTGTTATGGATGAGGTTGAGGCCGAGCTTTAAGACTACCTTGAAAAATTGTGTCTCGGAGTCTCGTTTTTCGCTTACATCTCCCAATCTCGGCGTCATGCCCACATTTTTATCCTGGGAATATTCGGTCTGTGGTAAAATTTTTTACACGCCTTGAGGTCCGCGCATATAGACCTCCTCGTGCAGTCAAGCAACACGACTGACAAACAACCCCATTTTTCAAGATACCCTTAACGCTTTTGAGCTGTTGAAATGGAATTTGATTTTAAGCTACCGGGCCTCGGTAAACCAAAGTCTTCCCGGCCCAAACGGGTGGCGGAAGCAATAAAAAACGAACTGGCTGTTCTTTTGCTGCGTGAAGTGGCTGATCCACGCCTGACCGGAGTGGCTTTCTCCCAGGTAATGGTCACACCGGACCTCAAACTGGCAAAAGTTTATTTTGTTTTGCCGGTCGGTGGAGATCAGAAGCAGGTTGGCAAGGCCCTGAAAAAGGCACGGGGTTTTTTTCGCAGTCGTCTGGCCAAGGCCTTGAACCTGCGTTATACGCCGGATCTTATCTTTTACCATGATAACCTCAATGAGGAAGTGGACCGCATAGACGAGTTGTTGCAGGAAATTGCTGAGGAACGTAGAGATAATGATGACCGACGGTAAGGATATTTTGAACCTGATTCGTCACACAAAACAGGTTGTCCTGGTGACGCATATTAAACCGGATGGTGATGCCTTGGGTTCTTTGTTCGGCCTGGCTGATGTTTTACAGGCGATGGATAAGAAGGTGTTCTGTTTTCTTGAAGAAGAGGTTCCGCAGTTGTATCGTTTTTTGCCGGGCCGGCAGCAGGTTGAAACTTCATTTGCAGCGGCAGATGGTTTTATTCGGGCAGCTGACGGCGATGTCCTGACCATTGCACTGGATTGCGGTGATGTGAAGCGGTTGGGAAAGTATGGTTCACAGTTCCGGGCCAGACATCCTTTTATGGTTATTGACCATCATCGTGGGAATAACGGTTTTGGAGACGTAAACTGGATTGAGCCCCATCGTTCTTCCACTGGTGAGATGATCTTTGACTTGGCGGAAACCTTGGACGTGAAACTCTCTGAGGCAGCTGCAACCTGTCTTTATACGGCTATTGTTACGGATACGGGGTCTTTTCGTTATGCGTCAACGAGTAGCCATACCTATAGGATTGCCGCCCGTCTTGTTGAATGTGGTGCCCAGCCGGGACAAATCAATGAAAAGTTGTATGACAGTTATCCGTTGAAACGTCTGCGGCTCATGCAGCAGGTGTTAACGACGCTGCAAATGTTTGCTGAAGATCGTATAGGAGTCATTTACGTCAGCAGGGAAATGCTGGAACAGACCGGGGCCAGCCTTGAGGATACGGAAAATTTTATCAATTTACCGAGGGCGGTTGAAACAGTGCAGGTGGCTGTATTCTTAAAAGAAGGAAAAAATATGATTTCCGTCAGTCTACGTTCCAGGGGCGGTTGTGATGTTTCCCTGGTAGCTGCCCGTTTTGGCGGTGGCGGTCATGCGCTTGCCAGTGGCTTTCGGAGAGACGGTGTTACCCTGGCTCAGGTGCGGTCGCAGGTTCTGCGGGCGCTTATTACGCAGCTGGATAGTTGACTCGTGGTGAAATGGGAGCCTGTTCAAGTTGATGGACAGCCCTTTACCGCTGGTGTTGTTCTTATTGATAAACCTCCAGGGATTACTTCTTTTGGGGTTGTTCGAAAAGTTCGCCGATTGCTCGGGGTAAAAAAGGTCGGTCATGCCGGAACGCTGGATCCCTTTGCCAGTGGTTTGCTCATAATTTGCGCAGGAAGAGGGGCGACTAAAAATATTGATCTGTTTATGCAGGGGCGTAAAATTTACCAGGCCTGTTTGCAGCTTGGGATGGAAACCGAGACCCAGGACCCCGAAGGCACGATTACTTCGACAACCCCTGTTCCGGAATTGAATCAAGAGGAGATTGATGGCTGTCTGCAGAGGTTTGTTGGACCGCAATTGCAGGCTCCGCCGCCCTTTTCCGCAGCGAAATACAGGGGAAAACCTTTGTATTATTATGCCAGAAAGGGCGTAATGATTCATAAAGAGCCTAAGGCTGTTGAAATTTACAGTATAGTCTGTCAGGGGTATGATCAGGTGACGCAGCGGCTTGAGTGTGAGATTGTCTGCAGTCGGGGAACCTATATTCGGGTGCTGGCGGCGGACATAGGCGAGCAACTGGGCTATGGCGCTTATCTGCGAACTTTGCGGCGCACAAGGAGCGGTAACTTTGCCGTTGAGGAGGCGCTTGCCTGTACAGCGCTTGATGCGGTTGATGGCCGGAAGCGGCTGCTTGCCTATATGATGGACATTGATGAGGCTCTTACCCGCTGCAGCGATTAGGCTGAATATATAGAATTTTCCAGGTGTTTAAAATTGATGGCGTCGTAAAAACTTCGATCTACTGCGTCGTGTGTGTCGGGATGACTCAAGACATACTACCTGTATAGTCATGACCCACCCCGACACACTA